>NZ_JADYVV010000029.1:0-102634 GCF_020194035.1 Bradyrhizobium sp. BRP56 | reverse complement strand
GGCGCGCGTCTTCGGCGTCGTCGTGGCGTTCGCGTGCAGGCTCAGTTCCATGACCCGAGGTGCTCCCTGACAAAGGCCACGCCTCGTTCTACACCGATTCCATCAAACCAATCAGCAGGGACCAAACTTTCGCAGGGACGACAGCTGTGGTGAAATCAAGCGAGACGTCATCGCGACGGCCACATCACCGTGTTCACGAGGCACCATGACCAACACCATCGAGGCTTCCGACGGCGGCTACCGCTTCATGCCCGGCGTCAGCCAGTATTCCTGCGGCATCGCTGCGCTGCCCGGCTTTGCCATCGAGCGCGTCAGGTTCTCTGAACCGGTACCGTTGGCCGCGGGTTTTGCAAGGATTGCCGACATCATCAAAGCGGCGGGTCGTCCGCTGACGGCATTCGGCGCCTGCGAACTGCGTTCCCCGGCGCCGTTCACCGAGGACGGGTTCAGGGCCTTCAACGAGATCTACATCAAGACGCTGGTCGCCTGGGACGTGATGCGGGACGGCGTCAATCCGGTGGCTCGCAGCAATGTCTGTCCGAAGCTCGATCCGCCCGGCGAGCCGAGCTTCCACGCCTTCTGCTACACGGTGCCGGCCGCCAAGGACGAACCAACCAGCTTCGTCGTCGCCGGCAGCGGCGAGTCGGTCGAGGGCAAGGCCAATTATCGCGATCATACCGTAGCCCTTGGCGACACCAGCCCGGCCGGCCTCCTGGCGAAGGCGAAATTCGTGGCCGACGAGATGGAACGCCGGATGAGCGCGTTCGGCGGCCGTTGGCAGGACACCACCGCGGTGCAGCTCTACACCGTGCACGATGCCTATCCGGTGCTGGAAAGCGAGCTCGGCCGCCGCGGCGTGCTTCGCAACGGCTTGACCTGGCATTTCGACCGGCCGCCGGTGGTTGGCCTCGACTTCGAAATGGATTGCCGGCGCGTGCATCGCGAACGCGTGGTGTGATGTGTCGGTCGCGTGATGCATCAAAAGCGCGTGTGGGTGCATGTGGAAGCGTGCGCCCTTTCTTGACACGGATCGCGTCAACCGTTTCCCTTCGCCATCGACGTCAGCGGCTGGGTGAGCGCGGGTGCAGAACGAATCTGTGATCAGGCGGCGGGATCTGCTGGCGCTGATTGGCACCATTGCCGGCAGTTCGGCGATGTATCACGCGATGACGAGCCTCGGCTTCGCGTCCGAATCCGCCTACAAGGGGCCGCTCAAGCTCGCGGGCGACGTGAAGGGCGCCTCGGTGCTGATTCTCGGCGCGGGGCTTGCCGGGATGACGGCGGCGCTGGAGCTGCGCAAGGCCGGCTACAAGGTCCAGATCCTCGAATTTAACAGCCGCGCCGGCGGCCGCAACTGGTCGATCCGCGGCGGCGACAGTTTTGTCGAGCTCGGCGGCTTCAGGCAGACCAGCCAGTTCGAACAGGGGCTCTATCTCAATCCCGGCCCGTGGCGGATTCCCTATCATCACCGTGCGCTGCTCGACTACTGCCGCCGGCTCAATGTGACGCTGGAACCCTTCATCCAGCTCAATCACAACGCCTATCTGCACGCGACGCGTGCATTCGGCGGCAAGCCGCAGCGCTTTCGCAGCATCAAGGCGGATTTCCAGGGCGGGGTTTCGGAGCTGCTCGCAAAGATCACCCAGCAGGGCCGGCTCGACGAGACCGTCGGCAAGGAAGATCAGGAGATTCTGTTGCAGTCGCTGCGCGACTGGGGCGCGCTGGATCGCGACTACAAGTACAATGCCAACCTCGTGTCGGCCGAGTTCCGCGGTTATGCGCGCGATCCCGGCGGCGGCTTGATGGGCGATCCGCTGCCCAGCGACCCGATCTCGCTGCAGGAGCTGCTGCGGTCGCGGATGTGGCGCTATCTGCAGACGTTTGCGCGCTACGATTTCCAGACCACCATGTTCCAGCCGGTCGGCGGCATGGACATGATCGGCAAGGCGTTCGCGCGCGAGGTCGGCGATCTCATCCGCTATGGTGCCAAGGTGACGCAGATCCAGCAGAACGGCTCCGGCGTCACCGTGAGCTATGTCGACACCGCCAGTCCATCCACGGTGCAGCAGGCCACCGCCGACTGGTGCATCTGCACCATCCCGTTGCCGATCCTGAGCCAGTTGCCGGTCGATGTCAGCGCGCCGATGAAGAGTGCGATCGACTCCGTGCCCTATGCCGCCTCGGTGAAGATCGGCCTGCAGTTCAAGCGGCGGTTCTGGGAGGAGGATGACGCGATCTATGGCGGCATCAGCTACACCGACCTGCCGATCCGGCAGATCGCCTATCCGAACTATGGCTTCAACCGCGGCGGCCGCGGCATCCTGCTCGGCGCCTACATGTATGGCGGTGCCAATTCCTTCGAGTTCACCGCGATGACGCCGGCCGAGCGGGTCGCCAGCGCGGTCGAGTTCGGCGCCGCAATCCATCCGCAGTACAGAAACGAATTCGAGAACGGTGTCGCGGTGGCCTGGCATCGCGTGCCGTTCACGCTCGGCTGCGCCGGCGAATGGACCGAAGCCGCCCGCGCGCAGCATTACCGCAATCTCTGCCAGATCGACGGCCGTATCGTGCTGGCGGGCGAGCACGCCTCGCAACTGCCGGCCTGGCAGGAGGGCGCCATCCTGTCCGCGCTCGACGTCATCTCCCGGCTGCACGAACGCGTGGTGAAGACATGATGATGCGGACCGCAACATCCGCCATCGCTGCACTGGCGCTGCTGTCGGCGACGGCAGCCCTTGGGCAGGACAGTGGCGCGGGCAAGCGCACCTTCTCTTCGGGCTACCGCTTCGTCGAGATGACCGGCGAGGAGCTGTTCGCCAATGTGTGCCAGGGCTGCCACATGCCGGATGCGACGGGCGCGAGCGGGGCGGGCAGCTATCCGTCGCTGGCCGGCAACAAGAATCTCGAGGCCGGCAGCTATCCGGTCTTCCTGGTCATCAACGGCCGCCGCGGCATGCCGGCGTTCGGCGACATGATGACCGATGGTCAGATCGCCGCCGTTGTGAATTATCTGCGGACGCACTTCAGCAACAACTATGAGGACGCGGTGACGACCAAGGATGTCCAGGACGCCCGCCGCTGACAAAAACACTCGGGGAGAGTTTGATGAAATTCATCGGTATCGCACTGGGCGCGGCGCTATCCGCGGTGGCGACGGTCGCCTGCGCGGATGTGGTCAGGCATCCGATTCCCAACTCGACATTCCCGATCGCGCAGGCCGTGACCGTCACCGGCAACACCACGACCGTCTATGTCAGCGGCCAGGTGCCGCCGGCGATCAACAAGGACGCCGATCCGTCGAGCCCGCAGGCCTATGGCGATACCAAGACGCAGACCGTCGGCGTGCTCAACCGCATCAAGGGCATTCTGGAAGGCCAGGGCCTTGGCATGGGCGATGTCGTCAAGATGCAGGTATTCCTGGTGCACAACGCATCCGCGCCGATGGACTTCAAGGCCTTCATGGAGGGCTACACCCAATTCTTCGGCGGCAGCCAGCCGAACCTGCCGGCGCGCTCGGTGGTCGGCGTCGCAGCGCTCGCCAATCCCGGATTCCTGGTCGAGATCGAGGTGATCGCGGCCAAGGACTCGAAATAAGGACTGCAAATAGCGTGCGCGAAACCGCGGAGCATGCGCGCGGAAATTGAAGGGCTCGCCGTCTTGCCAAAGCGCGTGTCGCCTGTCTGAATTCGTCTCCAATCAGGCGGCGGAATTCCGGGAGAGTACGATGTCGCACAAGGCTAGAGACACGGTTCGATTGCTGCGGCTCGCGGCGGCGCTCGGTCCGGTGCTGCTGGCAGCCGGCGCCGCGGCGCAGGGGCTGACCGAGCAGCAGCAATTCGCCCGCGGCATCTACCAGGAACTGGTCGAGATCAACACGACCACCGCGACCGGCGATACCCAGAAGGCGGCGGAGGCGATGGGCGCGCGGCTCCGCGCGGCGGGTTTCCCCGAGGCCGACGTGCACGTGTTCTCGCCGGCGCCGCACAAGGGCAATCTGGTGGCGCGGCTGCACGGCTCCGGCGCGCGCAAGCCGATCCTCCTGGTTGCCCATATCGACGTCGTCCCCGCCAATCGCGAGGACTGGTCGGTCGATCCGTTCAAGCTCACCGAGCAGGACGGCTATTTCTACGGTCGCGGCTCCAGCGACGACAAATACATGGCGTCCGCCTTCATCACCAATCTGATCCGCTACAAGAAGGAGGGCTACAAGCCCGATCGCGACATCATCGTGGCGCTCGAGACCGACGAGGAGATCCTCGATGCCAACGGTCTCGGCATGCAGTGGCTGATCAAGAACCACCGCGATCTGATCGATGCCGAGTTCGCGCTCAATGAAGGCGGCGGCGTCGGTCTCAAGAACGGCAAGGCGATCCGCAACAGCGTGCAGACCAGCGAGAAGGTCTCGATCGGCTACCAGCTCACGGTGAAGGATCGCGGCGGCCACTCGTCGCTGCCGCGCAAGGACAATGCGATCTATCGCCTCGCCGAAGGCCTGGTGCGACTCTCCAAATACGACTTCCCGATGAATCTCAACGAGATCACGCGAATCTATTTCACCAAGACCGCCGAGGTCGACTCGCATGCCGACGATATCAAGGCCATTTTGGCGCCGCAGCCCGACCCGGCGGCGCTGGCGCGATTGTCGGAGAATCCGGGCTATAATGCGCAGCTCCGCACCACCTGCGTCGCGACCATGCTGGAGGGTGGCCACGCCATTAACGCGCTGCCGCAACTGGCGACCGCCAAGGTGAACTGCCGGATCCTGCCCGGCGAGCCGGTCGAGGGCGTGCAGGCGACGATCGAGCGGGTGCTCGCCGACAAGGAGATCGCGGTGGCTCCGACCGGCAAGGCCGTGCTGAGCCCGCCGTCGCCCCTCAATGAGGAGATCATGGGTTCGATCGAGAAGCTGTCGAAGGAGTTCTGGCCGGATGCGTCGATCGTTCCGGTCATGAGCACCGGTGCGACCGACGGCAGCTATCTGCGTAACGCGGGGATTCCGACCTATGGTCACTCCGGGCTGGCCGCCGATGTCGACGACAACCGTATCCATGGCAAGGACGAGCGCGTGCTCGTCAAGTCGTTCTACGAGGGCGAGGAGTATCTCTATCGCCTGGTCAAGATGCTCGCCGGCGGGAAATGATGGCTGACAGCAAGACAAGGACACGGGTTGCGGTCGCCGGCCTCGGCGCGATCGGCACCGACGTCGTCAAGGCGCTCGATCAGGGCATCGAGGGCCTGACGCTGGTCGCGGTGTCGGCGAACAGCCCCGACAAGCATCGCGGCTGGGTGGCGGAGCTCAAGTCTGCGCCGAAGCTGGTGCCGATCGAGCAGCTGGCCGAGGTCGCCGACATCGTGGTCGAGTGCGCGCCGAGCAAGCTGGTCCGCGCAATCGTGGCGCCGGTGGTCGAGCGCGGCAAGACCGCGGTCGTGCTCAGCGTCGGCGCGCTGCTGCAGAACGAGGACCTCGTCGATCTTGCGAGAGCCCATGGCGGCCAGATCATCGTGCCGACCGGCGCGCTGATCGGGCTCGATGCGGTGACCGCCGCGGCGATCGGGACCATTCATTCGGCGAGGCTGGTGACGCGCAAGCCGGTCGCGGGCCTCGTCGGCGCGCCGCATCTGGTCGAGAACAACATCCGGATCGAAGGCATCACCGAGCCGCTGCGCATCTTCGAGGGCAGTGCGCGCGACGCCGCAAAGGGTTTTCCGGCCAACCTCAACGTCGCGGTGGCGCTGTCGCTGGCCGGCATCGGCCCCGACCGCACAAGGGTCGAGATCTGGGCGGATCCGACCGTGACCCGCAACACCCACCGGATCGAGGTCGATTCCGATTCCGCGCGGTTCTCGATGATGATCGAGAACATTCCCTCGGAGAACCCGAAGACCGGCCGCATCACCGCGCTGTCGGTGATCGCCTGCCTGCGCAAGCTGCGCGCGTCATTGCGGATAGGCACCTGATGAAGATTGCGCCCGACGATCTGCTCCTGCTCATCGACGTGCAGAACGATTTCTGCCCCGGCGGTGCGCTGGCGGTCGCGGACGGCGATGCCGTCGTGTCGGTCGTCAACCGGTTGGCCGGCCGGTTCGACCATGTCGTGCTGACCCAGGACTGGCATCCGGCGGGCCACAGCTCGTTTGCGACCTCGCATCCGGGCGCGGCGCCGTTCTCCGCGATCGCCATGCCGTATGGGCCGCAGACGCTGTGGCCGGATCATTGCATCCAGGGCAGCGCGGGCGCCGCGTTTCATCCTGACCTCGCCACCGAGCGGGCCGAGCTCGTGATCCGCAAGGGGTTCCGGTCCGCGATCGATTCCTATTCGGCGTTCTTCGAGAACGACCGCAAGACGCCGACCGGGCTCGCCGGCTATCTGCGCGAGCGCGGCCTCAGGCGCATCGTGATGGCGGGGCTCGCCACGGACTATTGCGTGCAGTATTCGGCGCTCGATGCGCGCCGGCTCGGTTTCGGGACCACGGTGGTGCTGGCAGGCTGCCGCGCCATCGATCTCGGCGGTTCGCTTGCCGTCGCCACCGCGGCGATGCGCGCGGCCGGGGTGGAGCTTGTCGAGGAGTTCGTCTGAGCGTCGCCAAAAAGGGGCAAAAACCGTTGTTTTGACTGGCTTTTTGTTCTAATCCCCCACCGTTGATGATCACGCGCAGCGGAGCTTTCGTGTCGGGACAGGTTTTGCGGATTGGGACGCGCAAGAGCGCGATGGCGCTCGCGCAGACGGATGAGGTCGCGCGCCTGCTGCGCGCTTCGGCGCCGGACCTTGCCGTCGACATCGTCAAGTTCGAGACCCGCGGCGACCAGGACCAGACCAGCAAGCTGTTGCGCCATGGCGGCAAGGGCGGCGCCTTCGTCGCCGAGATCCGCGAAGCCACGCGCGCCGGCACCTTGCAGGCGGCGATGCATTCGCTGAAGGACGTGCCGGGCAACGAGGAGACGCCGGGTCTCGTCATCGCCGCGATGCTGGCGCGCGATGCCGCCAATGACAGCCTCGTGCTGCGTCCCGGCCTGTCGCTGGACACCCTCCGCGCCGCGCGCGGCAAGGGATTCATGATCGGCACCAACGCGGTGCGCCGCGCCGCCTATCTGCGCCGGCTGTTTCCGGAAGCGACCGTGATCCATTATCGCGGCGCCGCCGACACGCGCGTGGCCAAGCTCGATCGCGGCGACAAGCAGCGGCTGCCCGGCGGCGGCGAGGTCGGGCCGGCGGATGCGCTGGTGATGGCGCGCTCGGGCCTGGAGCGCATCGGCATGACCGCGCGCATCGCGCATGATTTCTCGGTCGGCGAGATGCTGCCGGCGGTCGGCCAGGGCATTGTCGCGGTGGAATGCGCCGAGACCGACTGGGCGACGCGTGCGCGGCTTGCCGGGATCGACAACGTGCAGTCGCGGCTCGCCGCCGAGGCCGAGCGCGAGGTGCTGTGGGTGCTCAACGGTCATTGCAATTCACCGATCGCCGGCCACGCCACGCTCGCGGGCAGCGAGATGACGCTGCGCGCCTCCGTGCTCGACGAGGCCGGCGCCGGCTTCATCGAGGTGACGCGGCGCGGGCCGGCGGATCGGCCGCGCGAGCTCGGCCGCGCCGTGGGCATGGAGCTGCTGGAGAAGGGCGCCGCCGAGATCATCGCCCGCACCCGGGTGGAGGAGCACTAGCGCCGCCGCCGGCTCGCGCGTTGTCTCAGGCGATGTCGGCGAAATCGCCGTGGCGGCCCTTGCCGGCCGCGAAGCGTCGCGCGCCCGCCTCGGTTTCGCCGCTCGCAACCGTCGAAAGCCCGAGCCGAAATTCGTTCAGCGTGGCCTGCTCCCAGCCGAGTTCCCATTGCTCGATCGCGGACAGCCGATCGCTGCGCAACGCCGCCTGCGGCAGGCGGCACAGATCATGGGCGAGGCTGCGCGCTTCGGCCAGCGCCGTGCCGGGGACGACCACGCGGTTGGCGAGCCCGATCCGTCCGGCCTCTTCGCCGGAGACGCCGCGTCCGGTGAGAATCATGTCCATCGCGCGGCTGTGCCCGATCAGCCGCGGCAGGCGCACGGTGCCGAGATCCATCAACGGCACGCCGAAGCGCCGGCAATAGACGCCGAAGGTGGCGTCACGCGCGGCGACCCGAAGATCGCACCAGATCGCAAGCTCGAGGCCGCCCGCCACGGCGGGTCCCTCGACGGCGGCGATCACCGGCTTCGACAGCTTCATCCGCGTCGGGCCCATCGGGCCGTCGCCGTTCTCGACACGGTGGCCGCGATGCCCGGCCGCGGTGCGCTTCAGGTCGAAGCCGGCGCAGAACGCGCCGCCCGCGCCGGTCAGGATCGCCACCGACAGCGACGGATCGCGATCGAAGGTGCGAAAGGCCTGTGCGAGCCCCTGCGCCGTCTCCGGATTGACCGCGTTGCGCGCCTCGTCGTAGCGATCGATGGTGACGATCGCGATGGCCTGCTCAGTTCGGTATCTGACGGTCGGGTGGTCCAACATGTTCGGTTCTCGCTACGCAATGTTGGAGCGGCTCAGCGTGCGCTTGCGCGGCTTTCGATGACCGCCGCAAGGTTCTGGTGAAAATGCCTGATCGCACCCTCGAACAGGCCGAAGGTGAAGTGGGTGTTCGCCCGGGTTGCTAGCCCGCGCTGCGCGGCGCAGGCCATCTCGCGATCTTCGGCGGCGCCTGATGTGACGAAGTCGCGTCCCTGGGCGACCGCGGCGCGTTCGTCTTCCGCGGTGATCTGGTTCGAGAGCGTGTAGGTGACGAGCCGGGTGCGGTCCACGGCGAGCGGTTCGAGCACCGTCATCAACCGATTGGTCGGGAAGGTCGACAGCATCACGTTGGGAAACAGGTGATAGACGTGCGTCAACATGCCGGTCGTTCTGCGTTCGCCCGGGGGCACATTGCGCAGCTTCTCGATGCGCCGATAGGGGAAGCTGATCCGGCTGTTGCGGCCGAACGATTCGATCGCGTTGAGATTGTCGTATTGCAGAGGATAGAACGTATCCTGATGCGTCGATCGGATGTGGTAGCCTTCGAGAAAGCCTTCAGCGACGATCTTCCAATTGGCCTCGACGTCCTGAGAGGCTGTCGAGTAGAGCTGCCAGCCGTCGCCAAACAATGTCGGCATGTCGCTCGCATCCGACGTTGCGGCCGGATCGTCCTGCGAGACGAACACCAGACCGTCGCGCTCGATGCAGGTGACCGCCACGAGGCCATGCGTGGTCTTGTCGAGGTCGGGAAAGCCGTAGTCGTCGGGGATGCCGCGGAGCCGGCCGTCGAGGCCGTAGGTCCAGCCGTGGTAGCGGCAGGTCAGCGCCTTGCGGCAGCCGGCGCCGTCGACCAGCTGCACGCCGCGGTGACGGCATGCATTGCGGAAGGCGCGCGCGACGCCGTCCGCGCCGCGGATCGCGACAACAGGCGTCAGCGCCGCGTCGCGCGCGACATAGGCGCCGATCTCGGCGAGCGCGGCCGACGGGCAGAACGGCGTCAGCGTGCGGCGGAACACATGTTCGATCTCGGCGGCGAAGCGAACCTGCGACAGATAATGCGCGACGGGTTCGTGCCAGACGCCGTCGCTGAGATCGGTCGATTTCGCATCGATATGCCTGAGGATGCGGTCGACGATGGAGGCTTCGTCCGCGAGCTGTGCCTTCATTGCTGTCCTCCCGCTCTGTTGGCCGGGCTTGCCGCCGGTCTGCTTCGAGCGGCAGGATTTCGTATTGCGCCTCAGGCGACAAGCGAAACGAGCCGCACTCGGATGAATGACATTCATCCGAATGCATTTTTCTGCGCGACATCGACGGCGGGCGGCCGCTAGGATCGGTCCCATGAGCAGGAACAACCCGAGGCCGGGGCGCCGGCCACCGTCGCAAGGCAGGGACGACCTCGCTGCATCGAGCCTTCGGCCGGCTCATCTGCTGGCATTGCAGGCGTTCGATGTCGCAGTCAGGCTCGGCAGCTTCAAGGAGGCCGCGGGCGTGCTGAATGTCAGCGCCTCGGCGATCAGCCATCGCATTCGCAATCTCGAAATCCATCTCGGCGTCGCGCTGTTTCACCGTGCCCATCGCGTGGTTCGGCCGACTCCTGCCGGTGAGAAGCTGGCCGCCGCGACCGGTCGTGCGTTTGCACTGCTGGCGCAGGCGGAATCGGCGGTCGAGGCGGCCGGCCAGCGCCGGCTACGGCTCAAGGTGCTGCCGCAGTTCGCGTCGGCTTGGCTAATCCCGCGGCTATCCTCGTTCCTCACACGGCATTCCGAGCTCGATCTTGCGATCGAGACCTCGAACCGCAATGTCGATTTCGACGCCGAGACATTCGATGCCGGCATCAGCTTCGGGCCCGACAAGCCGGAAGGCGTCGTCGCGCATCGCTTGATGGAGGTGAGGACCGTTCCGGTCGGTGCGCCGGCATTAGCGCGGCGATTGAAGCTGCGCAGTGCCGCCGACCTCGGCCGCGCTGCGTTGATCCATGTGACGACATTCCCCGCAGCCTGGCCGCTTTGGTTCAGGCATGCCGGCGAACCCGTGCCGGCTGCCACGCGCGCGATCTCTGTCGACAGCTTCGTAGCCGCGCTGCAGGCCGCCGAACGCGGTGCCGGCGTCGCGCTCGCGCTCGAACCCTTCATCGCCGAAAGCGAGCGGCGCGGCACGATCCGCCGGCTCCTGCCGGGCGGCCACGTCACCGGCAGCTATTGGCTGGTTCATCCGCCGGGCGCGCAGCGCAGTCGCGCGCTGCAGAAATTCAAGAAGTGGCTGCTGGCCGAGCTCTTGAAGCCGAACTAGCCTACTCGTGTCACGAGCGCTTCATGGTGCCCGTCATTGCGAGCGGAGCGAAGCAATCCATCGCACCGCATGTGCGGAACGATGGATTGCTTCGTCGCTATCGCTCCTCGCAATGACGGCGGCGCAAAGCGCCACATTCTCTCAGGAGGGAGGCGTCGCTATTGGTCGCCGCGCAATGGCCAGCTGCCGATGATGCGGAAGCGCGATGCGCTGTCGGTCTGCTTGAACAGCGCGATGCGGTCGATTGCGAGCCGCGTGAGGTCGACCGCCGCGAACCGTATGCGCAGCTGCGCCACGATCGGGCCGCGCCGCTCGTCGCTCAGCCGCCCTGTCAGCGTCATGTGGAAGCGGAACTCCTCCATGACGTAGGGATAGCCCCAGCGGTCGAGATAGTCGCACTGCCGCGCGGTGAGTTTCTCTGGCCTGCGGCGCGCGCGATCTTCCGGCGTCAGCGGCGCGCGGAACGCGTCGAATTCGGTGACGCAATCGGCGGCAAGCTGCTGCAGGTCGTCCGAGCGGCTGGCCGGGATCACCGCGATGAAGCCGCTGATCGCATCGACCACCGGTTCGATCACCGGAATGCGCCGCGCGCGGCCGGCGAAGGCGGCACAGGCATCGAGAAGCTCGGCCTCGCTCCGACCGTCGGCGAGCGCGGTGGGCGCTTTCAGCGTGGCGTGGAATCCATACTTGCGCGGATCTTCGGTCACCTCGCGCCAGTCGGACGCGACGCCATCGGGAAACGGCAGGTCGTCGCCCGACACCGCATCGTAGCCGAGCAGCGTCGAACCGAAGCGGTGCAGGGCGCTGTCGGGCGACGGCGCATAATAGATCGCGTAGCGCGGAGTGCTGGTCATAGGACTGGGCTACGCCGCCGCAACCGTCTTGCGCGGTGCGCGCGAATGAACGAGGCAGCTCGCGTCCGCCAGATGCACCAGCCGTCCGGCTGAGATCACGGCGACGATGCGCGGCCGCAACGGCGCCTTTTCGTCGACGACGATGATGTCGGCACGGCGGCCCGCGGCGAGCACGCCGCGGTCGGCGAGCCCGGCCGCTCGGGCCGGCGCCGACGAGATCAGGTCCCAGGCTTTGGCGAGCGGCAGGATGCTGTCGGCGACGAGGCGAAACGCCGCAAGCAGCTGCGCCGGATAGTAATAGTCCGACGCCAGCACCGAGCAGAGGCCCTGTGCAATCATGTCGGATGCCTTGGTCCAGCCGGTGTGGCTGCCGCCGCGCACCACATTGGGCGCGCCGAACACGATGAAGTCGCCCGCCCCAGCGGCATCGCGCGCGGTCTCCTCATTGACAGGGAATTCGGCGATCGTGGCGCCCAGCGCGCGAAACTCCTGGCGCATCGCCGGGCTGTTGTCGTCGTGCGAGAGCATGCGGATATCGGCCGCGCGCGCGGCAGCGGCCAGTCGCGCGATCGAGGCCGGCACCTCGGGGCGGCGCGCCACGATCCGGTCGAGCATGTCGTTGACGGCCTCGACGGAGAGCCCGGTGCGCTCGGCCAGCTGGTTGCGCTTCTTCGGCTTGACGTTGCTGTGGTCGTTGAAGGCGAAAAGGTCGATGCGGCCTTCACTGAGCCATTGAATGATCTCGGCCTCGGCCTCGAGATTGTGGGTCTCGTGGCGCAGATGGAAGCGGGTGTCGGCGGCGAGCTGCGGCCGCAGCGCCTCGATCGCGTCGAGCAGCTTGCGCGCATTCTCGGCGCTGCGCAGGCCGGGCTCCCACGACCAGGTCGTGCCATGGAACACGGTGGTGATGCCGTTGGCGATCGCCTGCCGGTCGCTGTCGATCAGCGCCACGTCGGTCGGGAAGTCGACGCCGGGGCGCGGCATCATCTGCCGCTCGAATGCATCGCCATGCAGGTCGATGATGCCGGGCAGCACCAGGAGGCCACTGGCATCGATGTGAAGCGCGGCGCGACCCTGCTCGGCGTCGAGCGCGCCGATGTCGCGACCTGAGGTCCGCAGCGAGGTCTCGACCAGGGCGCCGTCAACCAGCGTGCGCCCGCCCTCGATGAAAATAATGTCCGTCACGATGCGGCGCTCCGTTGTTTGTTCCGTGATTGGGATACGGCCTCGGCCTCATGCTTGTCGAGGAATTCCTCGACCGCGAGCTTGCGAAAGTCGGGCAGGACACGACGAAGTGTTTCGTGATCCCAATCCCACCATGCGAGCGCGGCGAGGCGGTCGGCGATCGTCTCGGAGAAGCGCCGCTTCACCGGCCGCGCCGGATTACCGGCCACGATGGTGTAGGCGGGAACGTCCTTGGTCACGATCGCGCCGGCGGCGACGACGGCGCCGGTTCCGATGTTCCGTCCTGGTAACAGGATCGCACCATGACCGATCCAGACGTCATGGCCGATATGCACGTGATGCGCACGTCGCCAGTTGAAGAAGTCGGTGTCGTCGCTCTCTCCAGGGAAATACGCGCTGGCGCGGTAGGTGAAGTGCGCTTGAGTCGCGCGATGCATCGGGTGGTTGCCGGGGTTGATGCGGGTCATCGCCGCGATCGAGCAAAACTTGCCGATCGAGGTGTAGGTGATCTGGCTGTCGTTCACGACGTAGGAATAGTCATCCATGCTGACTTCAAGCAGGATCGTGCGCGCGCCGACCTCGGTATATTTGCCGAGCTTGCTCTCACGGACTGACGCGGTCGGGTCGACGGTCGGCACAACCGAGAGTGTTTTTCCGGCCATCAGGGCCTCCGCAAATCTTCAAGAATCTTGGGCTTCCGGGGGATGCGCGCTCGTCATCGGGATGCTTGATGACAACATCATGACGTTGCGATGACGGCAAGGGAGCGACAAGGGACGGGTGTGGACGATCGCCGCACCGCAGCGCTGTCGTCACATAACTGTAAAACGCCGGGGATAGCGATGGCCCAACGAGGCGCGGTTGGAGCATTACATGCTGGTGGTGGAAGGTTTGACGTGCCGTTTCGGCACGAAAGCCGCAGTCGACAACGCGTCCTTTTCGATCGCGCCGGGCAGCTTTGTCGGCGTGATCGGCCGCTCCGGTGCCGGCAAGTCGACGCTGTTGCGGATGATCAACCGTCTCGCCGATCCGACCTCCGGCCGTATCCTGTTCGAAGGCACCGACGTCACCGCGCTGCGCGGCAAGGAACTGCGGCGGTGGCGCGCGCGCTCGGCGATGATCTTTCAGCAGTTCAATCTGGTCGGCCGCCTTGACGTGCTGACCAACGTGCTGATGGGCCGGCTGGCCCAGATTCCGTCATGGCGCTCGCTGGCGCAGGTCTGGCCGGAGCAGGACAGGGCGCTCGCGCTGTCGGCGCTCGAGCAATTCGACATCGCCCAGCTGGCGGCACAGCGCGCCGACCAGCTCTCCGGCGGCCAGCAGCAGCGCGTCGCGATCGCGCGCGCGCTGGTGCAGGAGCCCGACATCATTCTCGCCGACGAGCCGATCGCCTCGCTCGATCCGCGCAACACCAAGATCGTGATGGACGCGCTGCTGCGCATCAACAAGCATTTCGGCATCACGGTGCTTTGCAATCTGCACTCGCTCGACCTGGCGCGGACCTATTGCGATCGCCTGGTCGGCATGGCCGCGGGTCGCGTGGTGTTCGATGGCGCTCCCGCGGCGCTCACCGACCATATCGCCCGCGAGCTCTATGACCTCGAGGCCAATGACGTCATCGGCGCAGCACCGCTGCCCGCGCCCGACGGTACAACTGCGCCGGCACTCGGCACCGCAGCCGCGGCCTGAGCGTCGCGCATTTTTCAATCTGGGGGGCCGGGCATTTTGCCCGGCCAACAGGTGCAACTACAACAAAGAGGGGTAGTCATGTTCACTCGTCGCATCATTCTGGCCGGCGCCGCCGCGCTGGCATTTGCCGGTTCGGCCTCCGCGCAGGACTGGAAGGCAAAATACCCGGAGCTCACCTTCGCGGTGGTGCCGGCCGAGAACGCCTCCGGCGTCACCGAGCGCTGGACGCCGTTCGTGGCGTATCTGTCGAAGGAGCTCGGCGTGAAGGTCACACTGCGCATCGCCAACGACTACGCGGCCGTCATCGAAGGCCAGCGCGCCGGCAACATCCAGATCGCCAGCTACGGCTCGGCCTCGTTCTCTCGCGCGCGCCTGACCGGCGTCAAGACCGACGCGTTCGCCAACGATATGAACGCCGACGGTTCGACCGGCTATTACTCGGTGTTCTTCGTCAAGGCGTCGAGCCCCTACAAGACCGTCGAGGACCTGAAAGGCAAGAATCTCGGCCTGGTCGATCCGAACTCGACATCCGGCAACAACGTGCCGCGCTTCGAACTCAACAAGATGGGCATTGCGAATGCCGAAGGCTATTTCGGCAAGGTCGTGTTCACCGGCAGCCACGAGAACGCCGTCCTGGCGCTGTCGCAGGGAACTGTTGATGTGGCCGCCAACCAGTGGACCAACGAGGACGATTCCACGCTCGCCCAGATGCTGACCAAGGGCATGCTGAAGAATGCCGACGGCTCGGCGATGAAGAAGGATGATTTCCGCATCATCCACAAGTCGGCGCTGATCATCAACGGCCCCTATGCGTACAACACCGATCTTCCGGAGGGCCTGAAGGCTGCGATCGCAAAGGCCTTCTTCGACGCCCCGACCAAGGACAAGGCCGCCTTCGACCGTCTGTCCGACGGTCAGAAGAAGGGCTTCCATCCCGCCACCACCAAGGATTGGGACGGCACCATCGAGCTGATCAAGTTCGTCGACGGTTTGCGCAAGAAGGCGAGCTGATCGCACGCCTGACGTCACGAGGGCCGGGCGTATAGCCCGGCCCTTTCTCCCCACTCAACTCCGAACCGGACTGGCACGCGTCGATGGCGACCGCCGTATCCATTCTTCCAGCGCAGCAGCTGGCGACGCTGGAGGACGCCTACCGCAAGTCCGTCGCACGCAAGCGGTTGAAGGCCGCGCTGGCAACGGCGGCATTCTGTGCGGTGCTGGTGATCGCGGCGTTCGGCGCGGAAGTGAACCTGCGCACGCTGTTCACCTATTTCGGCAATTTCGTCAGCTATTTCGATCGCATCCTGACGCTGGATTCCGGCGCGCGGATCTGGACCGATCCCGCCGAATGGTTCTGGGGTTGGCATAAGTGGCTGAAGATGCTCGGCGAGACGATCCTGATCAGCTATGTCGGCACGTTGACGGGTGCGGTGCTCGCCTTCGCGCTCAATTTCTTCGCGGCCCAGAATACGTCGCCGGGCCCATGGGTACGTTTCACGATCCGCCGCCTGCTGGAATTCGCGCGCACCGTCCCCGGCATCGTGTTCGCGCTGATCTTCGTGATCGCGTTCGGCCTCGGGCCGATGGCCGGCGTGCTGGCGATCGCGATCCACACCACCGGGGCGCTCGGCAAGCTGTTTGCCGAGATCGTCGAGAATGCCGACATGAAGCCGGTCGAGGGCATCCGCTCCACCGGCGCGAGCTGGCTGTCCTGCATGCGCTTTGCCGTGCTGCCGCAGGTCTCGGCCGGCTATGCCAGCTATGCGCTGCTGCGCTTCGAGATCAACGTCCGCGAGGCGTCGGTGATGGGCTTCGTCGGCGCCGGCGGCATCGGCCAGGAGCTGGTGGTCGCGATCCGCAAGTTCTACTATTCCGACGTCAGCGCCATCCTCATCACCATCATCGTCACCGTCTTCATCATCGACATCTCGACCGGCTGGCTGCGCGGCCGGCTGTTCGGCAAGGAGACCCGTCGATGAGCCAGATGCCGAGGCCGAACACCACGGAACTGCGCGCGAAGTACCCCAACGTCTTCGAACGTCCCGCATCGGCACGGTTGGCGATGCCGGCCATGATCGCGGCGGCGCTCGCGATCTTCGTGTTCGGACTGGTCGATCTCGATTTCTCGCCGTCCAGGCTGATCGCGGGCCTCGGCCAGCTCGGCTGGATCACCATGCTGATGCTCCCGCCGAATCCGGGCTCGTCGTTCCCGCTCTACATGCAGGCGCTCGGCGAGACGCTGTCGATCGCGGTGCTCGGCACCACGCTTGCCGCGCTGTTGGCGCTGCCGGTCAGCCTGCTGGCGGCGCGCAACATCATCCCCTCGAACCTGATCCGCTTTCCGGTGCGCCGCTTCCTCGATTCGATCCGCGGCGTCGATACGCTGATCTGGGCGCTGGTCTGGATCAACGTCGTCGGCCTCGGCCCGTTCGCCGGCGTGCTCGCGATCATGGTGTCGGACTTCGGCGCGTTTGGAAAGCTGTTCTCGGAGGCGATCGAGGCCGCGGATCGCAAGCAGGTCGAGGGCATCCGCGCCTCCGGCGGCAACGCGCTGCACGAAATCCGCTTCGGCCTGCTGTCGCAGGTGCTGCCCGTGATCGCCGGGCAGGTGCTCTACTTCATCGAGTCGAACACCCGTTCGGCCACCATCATCGGCATCGTCGGCGCCGGCGGCATCGGCCTGCAGCTTGCAGAGCAGATCCGCGTGCTGGAGTGGCAGAAGGTGTCGTTCCTGATCCTGATGATCCTGATCGCGGTCGCCGCGATCGACTTCATCTCGAGCAAGCTGCGCTTTGCGATCATCGGGCAAAGGGCGGTGGTGTAGGACCCTACCTCGCCCCGCTCTTGCGGGGAGAGGTCGGAATTTTCGCGTAGCGCAAATTCCGGGTGAGGGGGACTCTCCGGGGACTCACGGCTTCCAGGATTCGCGGAGACAGCCCCTCACCCCAACCCTCTCCCCGCAAGAGCGGGGCGAGGGAGAAGAGTTCATCGTCAGCCGTTCTCGACCAGAAACTCCACGCGCTCGGCGGCGAAGCGCGAGCGCTTGGTCACCAGCGGCTGGTCCAGCATGTCGACGTCGGTGGCGTCGACCACCAGCACCGGCCGTCCCAGCGGCAGGTCGAGCCGCGCGGCGTCGGTCGCATCGACGATCGCCGCGGTGATCCGGGTCGAGGCGCGGTGGTAGTCCTTGACGCCGTAATGCCCGAGCAGCTTCGTCATCGAGCGGACGTTGGCGAACACGCTGCCGGCATCGGGAAACCGCTCGGCCGACAGCCAGGTGGTGGAAACGCAGATCGGCGTCCGGTCGGCGAGCCGCACTGCTTCGATCCGGATCAGCGGCGCACCGATCCTCAGGCCGAGCTCGCGCGCGATCTCGCGATTGGCGGTGTCGCTGCTCGCATCGATCAGCTGGCCGCGCGGCTCGTGACCGCCGGCGCCGACGATCTCGGAAAATCGCGTGCGTGAGCGCAAGGGATAGGCGAGGCGCTGGGCTTCGACATAGGTGCCGCTACCGCGTTCCGCGCGCACCAGGCCGCGCTCGGCCAATGCGGCGAGCGCCCGCCGCACGGTGTGCCGGTTGACCCGGTACGTCTCGGCGATCTCCATCTCGCCGGGCAGCTTTTCGCCGGCGGCGAAGCGGCCGTCAGCGATGCCGCGCTCGATGCCGTCGGCGACCTGCCGCCACAAGGCGACGCCGGAACTTTCCTGCATGCTCATGGCGCGGTGATACCAGAAATCTTTGGTTTGTCACGAAACAGTCATGGCGCTCCGCTATCAAGTTGTCTAGTATCATAGACAACTTGATGCAAGCAAGGTTGCCCAAAGGTTTGCCCATGAGTTCGACCGGACCAAACAGCAAACAGGCCCAGCGCAAGGCCGCGATGACGGTGCTGGCGCACGCCGCCGCTGCTGATATCGCCGGCAGGCTGGCGGCGATCGCGCTGCCCGCGCATGAGAACCTGCGTGAGCCGGAAAACGGCCTTGTGATGCTGCGCGGGCGGATCGGCGGCGACGGTGCGCCGTTCAATCTCGGCGAGGCGACGGTGTCGCGCGCGGCGGTGCGGCTTGCGACCGGCGAGGTCGGCTTCGGCTACACGCTCGGCCGCGACGCGCGGAAGGCGCAGATGATCGCACTGTGCGACGCCATGGTGCAGTCGGCGGAGCTGTCCGGGGAGGTGGAGGCCAAGGTGATCGCGCCGCTGCGCGTCGCCATGAACGCCGAACGCGGCCGCAAGGCGGCGGAAACCGCGGCGACGCGGGTCGATTTCTACACGATGGTGCGCGGTGAGGGATGATGCAATGACGACGATTGCCGAAATGCCCGCGGGCTTTGCCGACAAGGTGCTGTCGGCGCAGTCGACTTTCCGTTCCGTGATGGATGCGATGGCGCGCCCGGGCAGCGTGCAGCGCGTCGCCGCGAGCGTCGGAACACCGGCCGGCATGATGCGCGGCTCGGCCGCGATCGCGGCGACGCTGTTCGATCACGACACGCCGATCTGGCTTGACGCTGCGATGTCGGCGACGCCGGACGTCGCCCGCTGGCTGAAGTTTCACGCCAGCGCGCCGGTGGTGGCCGATTCCTCGATCGCGAGCTTCGCTTTGATCGGCGATGCCGCGAGCCTGCCGGCGCTCGATCGCTTCGCATTCGGCAGCAGCGAATATCCTGACCGGTCGACCACGCTGATCCTGCAGGTCGACAGCCTGACGCAGGGGCCGGCCTTCGAGCTGAAAGGGCCCGGCATCGACGGCAGCGCCGTGCTGCAGGCGATGCTCAAGCCGCGCGACCTGTTCCAGCGGCTTGCGATCAACGAAGCCCTGTTCCCGCGCGGCATCGATGTCGTGCTGGTCCATGACGATGCCATTGTGGCGATCCCGCGCACCACGCGGCTGATCGCAAGCGGAGTGTGAGCGATGTATGTAGCCGTCAAGGGAGGCGAGCGCGCCATCGAGAACGCCCATCGTCTGCTCGCGCATGAGCGGCGCGGCGACCGCGACGTGCCCGAGGTGACGCTGGCACAGATTTCCGAGCAACTCGCGCTCGGCGTCGATCGCGTCATGACCGAAGGTTCGCTCTACGATCGCGAGCTCGCGGCGCTCGCGATCAAGCAGGCGCGCGGCGACATGATCGAGGCGATCTTCCTGGTCCGCGCCTTCCGCGCCACGCTGCCGCGCTTCGGCGCCACCGAGCCGGTCAACACCGGCGAGATGCAGGTACGGCGGCGGATCTCCTCGACCTTCAAGGACGTTCCGGGCGGCCAGATCCTGGGGCCGACCTTCGATTACACCCATCGCCTGCTCGATCCGCAGCTTGCGGAAGGTTTTGTACCCGAGCAGCCGGAGACCGCGGAAGCCTCGCAGGCGGCGACGCCGCGGGTCACCGACATTCTCGGCCGTGACGGCCTGATCGAATCCTCGCCGCAGGCCGATAGCGACACGCCGGTCGGCGACCTCACGCGCGAGCCGCTGAGCTTTCCGGCCGACCGCGATCTGCGGCTGCAGAATCTGGCGCGAGGCGACGAGGGCTTCCTGCTCGCGCTCGGCTACTCGACGCAGCGCGGCTACGGCCGCAATCACCCGTTTGCCTGCGAGATCCGCTTCGGCGAGGTCGAGGTCGAGTTCTTCGCCGAGGACGCGGGCTTTGCCGTGCCGCTCGGCTCGATCGAATTGACCGAGTGCCAGATGGTCAACCAGTTCAAGGGCTCGACCACCGAGGCGCCGTGCTTTACCCGCGGCTATGGCCTCGCCTTCGGCCAGAGCGAACGCAAGACCATGTCGATGGCGCTGGTCGATCGCGCGCTGCGTGCGCGCGAGCTCGGCGAGGAGGCGGCGGCGCCGGCGCAGGACGAGGAGTTCGTGATGTCGCACTCCGACAATGTCCAGTCGACCGGCTTCGTCGAGCATCTCAAGCTGCCGCATTATGTCGACTTCCAGTCCGAGCTCGGCCTCTTGCGCAAGCTGCGACAGGAGTTCGCGGAAGCCAACGAGGCCGTGGAAATGCAGGAGGCCGCGGAATGAACGCGCCGACGTACAATTTCGCCTATCTCGACGAGCAGACCAAGCGGATGATCCGCCGCGCGATCCTCAAGGCGATCGCGATCCCCGGCTATCAGGTGCCGTTTGCGAGCCGCGAGATGCCGATGCCCTATGGCTGGGGCACCGGGGGCGTGCAGGTGACGGCCGCGATCCTCGGTCCCGACGACGTGCTGAAGGTGATCGACCAGGGCTCGGACGACACCACCAACGCGATCTCGATCCGCAAGTTCTTCGGCAAGACCGCTGGTGTCGCGACCACGACCTCGACCACGGACGCGACCGTGATCCAGACCCGGCATCGCATTCCCGAGGCCTCGCTGCATGCCGGGCAGGTGCTGGTCTATCAGGTGCCGATCCCCGAGCCGCTGCGCTTCCTCGAGCCGCGCGAGACCGAGACGCGGCGCATGCACGCGCTCGCCGAATACGGGCTGATGCACGTCAAGCTCTACGAGGACATCGCGCGCTTCGGCCATATCGCCACCGCCTACGCCTATCCGGTGAAGGTCAACGCGCGCTACGTGATGGACCCGTCGCCGACACCGAAATTCGACAATCCGAAGATGGACAATTGCGCGGCGCTGCAGCTGTTCGGCGCCGGCCGCGAAAAGCGCATCTACGCGATCCCGCCCTACACCAACGTGGTCTCGCTGGACTTCGAGGATCACCCGTTCACGCGCTACCGCTTCAACGCGCCCTGCGCGCTGTGCGGCGCCGACAATTCCTATCTCGACGAGATCGTCACCGACGACAAGGGCGGGCGGATGTTTGTCTGCTCCGACACGGACTTCTGCGAGCAGCGCCAGGCCGCCGGCCATCACGGCACCGAGAGCGCAGCGCCGCACAAGGAGAAGGCGCATGTCTGAGCTCTCAAGCCTCGACAACGATGAGCCGCTGCTGGTGGCCGAGGGGCTTGCCAAGAACTACGGCCGGCTGGCGGCCTGCCGCGACGTCTCGTTCGCACTCTATCCCGGCGAGGTGCTGGCGATCGTCGGCGAGTCCGGCTCGGGCAAGTCGACGCTGCTGCAGCTGCTCTCGGCGCAGCTCGCGCCGAGCGCCGGCCGGGTGTGCTATCGGATGCGCGACGGCGTGCTGCGCGATCTCGCCGAGCTCGGCGAGGCCGAGCGGCGCTTCCTGTTTCGCACCGACTGGGGCTTCGTGCACCAGGATCCGGCGCAGGGCCTGCGCATGGGCGTGTCGGCCGGCGCCAATGTCGGCGAGCGGCTGATGGCGGTCGGCTGGAATCATTACGGCCGCATTCGCGACACCGCGTCGACCTGGCTGGAGCGGGTCGAGATCGATACCGGCCGCATCGACGACGCGCCGAAGACCTATTCCGGCGGCATGCGGCAGCGGCTGCAGATCGCCCGCAACCTCGTCACCGAGCCGCGGCTGGTGTTCATGGACGAGCCGACCGGCGGCCTCGACGTCTCGGTGCAGGCCCGCCTGCTCGACCTGATGCGCAACCTCGTCAGCGAGCTCGGGCTTGCCGCGATCGTCGTGACCCACGATCTGGCGGTGGCGCGCTTGCTCTCGCATCGCGTGATGGTGATGAAGGGCGGCCGCGTCATCGAGACCGGCCTCACCGACCAGGTGCTTGACGATCCGCGTGAGCCCTATACGCAGCTACTCGTTTCCTCGATTCTTCCGCCATGAGCGTGCCAATGACCGCGATGATCGAACTTGCCGACGCCGAGAAGACCTTCACCATGCACCTGCAGGGCGGCGTCGAACTGCCCGTGGTGCGCGGCGTCTCGTTTCACGCCGATCCGGGTGAGTGCGTGGTGCTGTCGGGCCCGTCGGGCGCCGGCAAATCCTCCATCCTGAAGATGATCTTCGGCAACTACCGCTGCGACAGCGGCCGGATCGGCATCCGCCATCACGGCAAGGTTGTCGACCTTGCCACCGCCGAGCCGCGCCAGGTGCTGAGCATCCGCCGCTCGACCATCGGCTATGTCAGCCAGTTCCTGCGCGCCGTGCCGCGGGTGGCGACGATCGACGTCGTCGCCGAGCCCTTGATCGTCAACGGCGTGGCACGCGAGGAGGCCCGCGCGCGCGCCGGCCAGCTGCTGCGCCGGCTCAACATTCCGGAGCGGCTGTGGACCTTGCCGCCCTCGACCTTCTCCGGCGGCGAGCAGCAGCGTGTCAACATCGCGCGCGGCTTCATCTCGGATCTGCCGATCCTGCTGCTGGACGAGCCGACCGCTTCGCTCGATGCGGCGAATCGCGCCGTGGTGGTCGAGCTGATTGCCGAGAAAAAGACCAAGGGCGTCGCGATGGTCGCGATTGTCCATGACGACGAAATCCGTCATCTGATCGCCGACCGTATCGTCGATGTGACCTCGTTCGCGGCTGCTGCCTGAAGGACCGTTTGAAATGACCGCCAAGCAAGACACCATCATCGGCAACGCCCGGCTGGTCCTCGCCGATCGCGTGATCGAGCAGGGCTGGGTCGCGATTGCTGATGGCAAGATCGCCGAGTTCGGCGAGGGCAGGGCGCCCGAGGCCGCCGAAGATGCAGGCGGCGACCTCCTGATGCCCGGGCTGATCGAGCTGCACACCGACCATCTCGAGATGCACTATGTGCCGCGGCCGAAGGTGTTCTGGAATCCGGTCGCGGCCGTGATCTCCTATGACGGGCAGCTCGCGACCTCAGGCATCACCACGGTGCTGGATTCGCTGAGGGTCTGGCGCGAGGACGGCGCCGAGGATGTCGACGGTCGCGCCGGCGTGCTGGCGGCGGCGATCGCGGCGGCGCGCGAGGAGAATCTGCTGCGCGCCGATCACTTCCTGCATCTGCGCTGCGAGGTCCCGATGCCGGACGTGGTTGCCGAGGCCAAGGAACTGATCGACCGGCCGGACGTGCGGCTGATGTCGCTGATGGACCACACCCCGGGCCAGCGCCAGTTCCGCGACGAGGTCAAGCTGCGCGACTACTATCGCGGCAAGGGCGGCGGCATGACCGACGCCCAGCTCGACGTGTTGTTCGCGCGGCGCTTCGCCTATCAGAAGGAATATGCGGTGGCGAACACCCGCGCGATCGTCGCGCTGGCGCATGAATATCGGATCCCGCTGGCGAGCCATGACGACACCACGGATGAGAACGTGGTCGACGCCGTCAACGACAAGGTCGCGGTGGCGGAGTTCCCGACCACGATGGAAGCTGCGCGGGGCTTGCACGCCGCCGGCATCGACATCCTGATGGGTGCGCCGAATGTGGTGCGCGGCGGCTCGCACTCCGGCAATATCGCGGCCGTCGATCTCGCCAATGAGGGCATGCTCGATATCCTGTCGTCGGACTACATCCCGTCCAGCCTGCTGATGGCGGCGCTGCAATTGCCGCGGCATGTGCCGGCGATCGATCTCGCTTCCGCCGTGCGCACCGTGACCAAGACACCGGCCGAAGCGGTCGGGCTCACCGACCGCGGCGAGATCGCGGTCGGCCGGCGCGCTGACCTGATCCGCGTGCATGTCGCGCGCGATCTGCCTGTCGTGCGCAGCGTCTGGCGCGAAGGAGGGAGGGTCGCATGACCGTTGCATCCGTCGTCGCCGACCGGCGCGCCGGAATCGGTCCCGGCCGGCTGATCCTGGTGGTCGGCCCGAGCGGCGCCGGCAAGGATACGCTGCTGGGGTTCGCCAAGGCGGCCTGTGGCGATGATCGCGATGTCGTGTTTCCCCGCCGGCTGATCACCCGCCAGGCCTCGGCGTCGGAGGACAATGAGGAGGTCAGTGCGGAAAGCTTCCAGCGCGCGGTGGCCGCCGGTGACTTCGCCATGCACTGGGAAGCGCACGGCCATCGCTATGCGCTGTCGCGGTCGATCAACGACGATATCGGTGCCGGACGCACGGTGATCGCGAACGTCTCGCGCACCGTGATCGCGGCGGCGCGCCGCAACTATGCCAATGCTGTCGTGGTGCTGGTCACGGCGCCGCCGGATGTGCTGGCCGCGCGGCTCGCAATGCGGGCGCGCAGCAGCGACGGCCTTCTCGAGCAGCGGCTGGCCCGCACGGTCGACGAGAGCACGTCGACGCCCGATTTCACCATCGTCAATTCCGGCACCGCCGACTATCATGCGCGACAGCTTGTCCGCATCATCAAGGGCGAACGCTGGGACCAATAGCAACCAAAGGAGAACGGCACGAATGTCGGTGATCGAAACGGTCGAGCAGCTTGAGGCGATCTACGGCTTCCCGAACGACGCGTCGACCGTGAAGGTCGCCGATCACGTGACGCCGCTCTATCGTGTGCTCATCGAGAAGTCGCCGTTCGTGTCGCTTGCGACCGCAGGCCCCGAAGGGCTCGATTGCTCGCCGCGCGGCGACCTGCCGGGCTTCGTGCGCATCCATGATGCGAAGACGCTGATGATGCCGGATCGCCGCGGCAACAATCGCTGCGATTCGCTGCGCAACATCGTTCGCGATCCCCGCGTCGGCTTGCTGTTCCTGATTCCGGGCTCAGGCAGCACGCTGCGCGTCAACGGCCGCGCCTATGTCACGGCCGAACCGGAGCTGCTCGCCTCCTTCATGATGGAAGGCAAGGCACCGCGCACGGTGATCGTAATGCATGTGGAGGAGATTTATTTCCAGTGTGCGCGCGCGATCGTGCGCTCCGATCTCTGGAATCCGGACAAGCGGGTCGATCCGAAGGTCTTGCCGACGCCGGGCCAGATCCTTGCCGAGATGAGCGAGCACACGGTCGGCGGCGAAAAATACGATCGGGAATGGCCGGAGCGCGCGCGGCAGACGATGTGGTGATGCGCCCGGACGGCTGGGAAGCATGATCCGGAAAAGTGCGAAGCGGTTTTCCCTGCGACAAACGCGAAGCGTTTGCGCGGAGATCATGCTCAAACAAAAGCGCTATGGCGCGCTGACGATTGAACCCATCGCGCCTTAGGCCTCGGCGCGGTCTTCCCAGTCCTCCCAGGTCACGTCGTCATTGATCTCGAGGTAGCGCGCAACGGCAACGCCGATGGTCGGGAAGAAATTGTTCTCGCCGAGCTGCGCCAGCAGGCCGAATTTCTTCAGCTTGTCCTTGACGGGGTCCTTGAGCTCGGCAAAGCACAGCTCGATCTTCTGTGCGTGCAACGCCTCGTCGAGCTCGGCGAGAATGTCGCCCGCGGTCACGTCCACGCTGGTGACCGGCTCGGCCGTGACCACCAGCCAGCGCACCGGCGTCGGAGACTTCGCCACCGCATCCAGCGCGCGTTCCTTGAAGAACTCGGCATTGGCAAAGAACAGCGGCGCATCCCACCGGAACAGCACCAGCCCGGGGATCTGGCGCGCATCCGGGTATCGCGTGATGTCGTGATAGCCCTTCACGCCGGAAGCGCGGCCCAGCACGGCGGAATGCGGCCGCCAGCCGTCCCACAGGAATTCGACGATGGCGAGCACGATGGCGAGGCCTATTCCGGGAATCACCCCCAGCACGGCCACGCCGACAAAGCAGACCATCGATAGCCAGAACTCCCATTGCTGAATGCGGTAGATTCGCCTGAGGTCGCCGACCTCAAACAGGCCGAGCGCGGCGGCGATGACGACGGCGGCCAATGCGGCGTTGGGCAGGTGCTGGAGCAGGTTCGGCGCTATCAGCAGCAGAAAGGCGATGGCCAGCGCGCCGATGACGCTGGTCAATTGCGTGCGCGCTCCGGCAGCTTCCGCAACAGGCGTGCGCGATCCGCTGCTGCTGATCGGAAAACCCTGAAAAAAGCCGGCCGCCAGATTGGCCGCGCCGAGCCCCACCATCTCCTGGTTGGGATCAACGCGATCGCCCAATCGTCCCGCATAGGCGCGCGACAGCACGCTGGTGTCGGCGAACGACACCAGCGCGACGGCGCTGCCGCCGATCAGCACCTGCACGATGTCGCCATAGCCGATCCGGGGAATCGCAAATCCCGGCAGGCCCTGGGGAAGCGAACCCAGGACCGTCACGCCGAAGCGGGCCCCGAGATCGAAAACGCCGGTGACGACCGTCGCCGCGACGACGGCAATCAGGATGCCCGGCAACCGCTTGTTCCGGGCGAGCAGCAGGATCACCGCCAGCGTCGCAAGGCCGATCCCGAGGGTCGCCCAATTCGTCTTTCCGTCGACGATTGCTCCGATGACCGCCCAGAGACTGCGCAGAGGTCCATCGCCTTCAATGGAAAAGCCGAACAGCTTTGGCAGCTGGCTGATCAGCACGGTCAGGGCAATGCCGTTCATGTAGCCGTAGCGGATCGGCTTGGAGAGAAGCTCGGTCAGGAATCCCAGCCGCGCGATACCCGCGACGATGCATATCGTTCCGGAGACGACCGCCATCATGGCGGCCAGGGTTGCCGCACGCATCGGATCGCCGCCCGACAGCGGAACGACGACGCCGAGGATGATGGCCGCAAGCGCCGAGTCCGGCCCAAGGACAAGGATTCGGCTCGGCCCGAACAGCGCGTAGACGAGCAGCGGGATGATCGTCGCATAAAGCCCGTAGATGCCGGGCAGGCCAGACGCTTCCGCATAGGCGATGCCGACCGGGACCAGCATGGTCGCGAGCACAAGCCCGGCGACGATGTCGTGTGGAAGCCACGCCGCTTGATATCGACGCAGCGTGGTGAGACCTGGCAGCCAGCCGGTCCAATGCTTCATCGCCGGTCACTCCCAACGTCGTTGGGGCCGCAGGCGCTTGACGTGAACCGCTCTACCCCTTCAACCGCTCTACCCCTTCGCCTGCTCATCAAACGCCTTGAGCGACACCGCTGCAATCTCGCGCAGCGCGTTGCGGTCGGCGCCCGAGGAAGCCATCACGCACATGCCTGATGTCACCGCGGAGAGATAGCGGGCAAGGGTGGCCGGATCGGCGCTTTCGCCCAGGTCGCGTTCGGCCTTCGCGCGGACAAAACGTTCGTGCAGCTGGTCCTCGGTTCGGGTGCGGCGCGCTGCCAGTTCAAATGGAACATTCTCCGAGCCGGTGCCGCAGGCAAGGCCGCCCTGGACCAGCAGGCAGCCGGGCGGGTTGGCGGGATCGGTCTGGGCGTCCGCGTGCTCCATGAGAAATCGTTCGGCCACCTCTCGGGCGGTGGCGGCGCCCAAAACCTTTTCCATCCAGGCGTCGCGCTTCTCGGTGTAGCGGTCGAGCGCGGCCTTCAGCAGGCCCTCCTTGCTGCCAAAGGCGGCGTAGAGGCTGGGCGGATTGATATTCATCGCCTCGGTGAGCTGGGCGATCGTCGCGCCCTCGTAACCATGGCGCCAGAATACGTCCATGGCCTGGTCCAAAGCGGCGTCCGCGTCGAAAGCGCGGGGGCGTCCCATTCCCATTTTTCGTTGCTCCGTAAGCCGGGTGCCGTTTCTACGACGGATTGTCCCTAGCTTATCCTCTTGTTGCACGTGATGTTTTTCCGCGACTTCCCATTTCCCCATGAATGAGATAAGAAATTCATAGTGCTTGATACATAAGTATCTTGCGAACCGGCGTCCAGCTTCACATCTGTAGCGAACACTACAGATATCTGGAGCGCGTGAATGCCCTCGTCAATCCAAAATCCCCGTTCCGGCCGCTTCCGACGTGTCGTCGGCGGTATCGTGATCCTTGGCGCCCTCGCGGTGGCCGGTTCGATCGCGACCGGCCACTATTTTCATGCCGCACAGGCGACCGCGACTGCCGCGGCTCCCGAGCCGGCCGTCCCGGTCACCGTTGCCGTGATCCAGCCGCGGCCGACCACGCTGTTCGATGACTTCTCGGGCCGGCTCGAAGCCGTCGACCGGGTTCAGCTCCGGCCGCGGGTGGCCGGCGCGATCCTTTCGACCAACTTCACCGAGGGCGCGCTGGTGAAGTCCGGCGACATCCTGTTCAAGATCGACCCCGCGCCCTACGCCGCCGAGGTCGATCGCGCCCAGGCGCAGCTCGAGGCCGCCAAGGCCCGCGTCGTGTTCACCACGAGCGAGGTCGAGCGCGGCGCACAGCTGGTTGGCAACAACATCGTCACCAAGCGCGATTTCGACCAGCGCGACAACGCCAATCGCGAGGCAGTCGCCAACGTCAAGGCCGCCGAGGCCGCGCTGCAGACGGCCAAACTCAATCTCGACTACACCGAGGTGCGGGCGCCGGTCGACGGCCGGGTCGGCAGGATCGAGGTCACCGTCGGCAATCTCGTCGCCGCCGGCACCTCCTCGCCGGTCCTGACCTCGCTGGTCTCGGTCAATCCGATCTATGCGAGCTTCGATGCCGACGAGGAAGTCGTGCTGCGCGCGCTGAACTCGATCGCGGACGCCTCCGGCAAGCGCGGCAATCTCGACCAGATTCCGGTCGACATGGTGACGTCGGGCGGCCTCGGCGCCAAGGGGCACATCCAGCTGATCGACAACCAGGTCAACGGGCAGAGCGGCACCATCCGCGTCCGCGCCGTGTTCAAGAACGATGACGGCCGGCTGATCCCGGGACAGTTCGCCCGCGTGCGCATGGGCCAGCCCAAGCAGCAGACGCTGGTGCTGATCGACGAGCGCGCTGTCGGCACCGACCAGGACAAGAAGTTCGTCATGCTGGTCGGCGACGACAGCCGCGCTGTCTATCGCTCCATCACGCTTGGCGGCTCGGTCGATGGCCTGCGGATCGTCACCGCCGGCCTGAAATCCGGCGACCGCATCGTCGTCAACGGCCTGCAGCGCGTGCGTCCGGGTGCGCTTCTGAAGATGGAAGTCGCCGAGATGGGCGCGCGCGGCATGCAGCAGGCATCCACTGAAACCAACCAGCACGTCGTGCAGCGCTAGGCGCTGCGCGCGGGGGCGGAGCCATGAATCTCTCAAAATTCTTTATCGACCGGCCGATCTTCGCCGGCGTGCTTTCGATCCTGATCTTCCTGGCCGGCCTGATCTCGCTGCTGGCGATGCCGATCTCGGAATATCCCGACGTGGTGCCGCCGTCGGTCGTGGTGCGCGCGACCTATCCCGGCGCCAATCCGAAGGTGATCGCCGAGACGGTCGCGACCCCGATCGAGGAGCAGATCAACGGCGTCGAAGGCATGCTCTACATGTCGAGCCAGGCGACCACCGACGGCGCGATGACGCTGACGGTGACGTTCCGGCTCGGCACCGACCCCGACAAGGCGATCCAACTGGTGCAGAATCGCGTGCAGCAGGCCGAGCCGCGCCTGCCGGCCGTGGTGCGCCAGCTCGGCATCATCACCAAGAAGAGCTCGCCCGACCTCACCATGGTCGTGCATCTGCTGTCGCCGAACAACCGCTATGACATGACGTATCTGCGCAACTACGCGGTACTCAATGTCAAGGACCGGCTGGCGCGGATCGACGGCGTCGGCGACGTCCAGCTCTATGGCGCCGGCGACTATTCGATGCGGGTCTGGGTCGATCCGCAGAAAGCCGCCGAGCATTCGCTGACCGCGAGCGACGTCGTACGCGCGATCCAGGCCCAGAACGTCGAGGCTGCCGCCGGCGTGGTCGGCTCCTCGCCCAGCGTCAAGGGCATCGACCTCCAGCTCTCCGTCAACGCCGAGGGACGGTTGTCGACCGAGGAGCAGTTCGGCGACATCGTGGTGAAGACGGGTTCGGCAGGCGAGGTGGTGCGGCTGCGCGACGTCGCGCGGGTCGAGCTCGGCGCCTCCGAATACGGCCTGCGCTCGCTGCTCGACAACAAGCAGGCGGTCGCGATCCCGATCTTCCAGGCGCCGGGGTCGAATGCGCTGGAGATCTCCGACCACGTCCGCGCCACGATGGCCGAGATCAAGAACAACATGCCGGAAGGCGTGACGTACCAGATCGTCTATGATCCGACGCAATTCGTGCGCTCCTCGATCGAAGCCGTGATCCACACGCTGCTAGAGGCGATCGCGCTGGTCGTGCTGGTCGTGATCCTGTTCCTGCAGACCTGGCGCGCCTCGATCATTCCGCTGATCGCGGTCCCGGTGTCGATCGTCGGCACCTTTGCGGTGATGCATCTGTTCGGCTTCTCGATCAACGCGCTCAGCCTGTTCGGCCTGGTGCTCGCGATCGGCATCGTGGTCGATGACGCCATCGTCGTGGTCGAGAACGTCGAGCGCAACATCGAATCCGGGCTGTCGCCGCGCGACGCCACCAACCAGGCGATGCGCGAAGTGTCGGGCCCGATCATCGCGATCGCGCTGGTCCTGATCGCGGTGTTCGTGCCGCTGGCCTTTATCTCCGGCCTCACCGGACAGTTCTACAAGCAGTTCGCGCTGACCATCGCGATCTCGACCGTAATCTCGGCGATCAATTCGCTGACGCTGTCGCCGGCGCTGTCGGCGCTGCTGCTCAAGGGGCATCATGAGCCGAAGGACTGGCTGACCCGGATCATGGAGAGGTCGCTCGGCTGGTTCTTCCGCGGCTTCAACAAGGTCTTTACAAAATCCTCCGAGAACTACGGCCGCACCGTCACCAAGGTGATCTACGGCAAGGCCGTGGTGATCGGTCTCTACGTGCTCTTGATCGGCCTGACCGGCGTGCTGTTCAAGCAGGTGCCGAGCGGCTTCGTGCCGGGCCAGGACAAGCAGTATCTGGTCGGCTTTGCCCGGCTGCCCGATGGTGCGACGCTCGACCGCACCGAGGAAGTGATCCGCAAGATGAGCGACATCGCGCTGACCCAGCCCGGCGTCGAAAGCTCGGTGGCGTTCCCCGGCCTGTCGATCTCCGGCTTCACCAACTCCTCCAACGCCGGCATCGTGTTCTCGACCTTGAAGCCGTTCGACGAGCGCAAGGATCCCTCGCTCAGCGGTCCGGCGATCGCGGCCGCGCTGAACAAGAAATATGCCGGCATCCAGGACGCCTTCATCGCCATGTTCCCGCCGCCGCCGGTCAACGGCCTCGGCACCATCGGCGGCTTCAAGCTGCAGATCGAGGACCGCGCCGGCCTCGGCTATGAAGCGCTGAACGACGCGACCAAGGCGTTCATGGCGGCGATGCAGAAGGCGCCGGAAATTGCCGGCGTGTTCTCGAGCTTCCAGGTCAACGTGCCGCAGCTGTTCGCCGATATCGACCGCACCAAGGCACTCCAACTGGGCGTGCCTGTGACGGAAGTCTTCAACACGCTGCAGATCTATCTCGGCTCCTACTACGTCAACGACTTCAACAAATTCGGCCGCACCTATTCGGTCTATGTGCAGGCCGATGCGCCGTTCCGCGCGCGTGCCGACGACATCAGGCAGTTGAAGGTGCGCTCGTCGTCGGGCGACATGGTGCCGCTGTCGGCCTTGCTGAAGGTCCGCCAGAGCGCGGGGCCGGAGCGTGCGATCCGCTACAACGGCTTCTTGTCGTCGGACATCAACGCGGCTGCCGCGCCGGGCTATTCCTCCGGCCAGGCCCAGGAGGCGGCGACACGGATCGCGGCCGAAGTGCTGCCGCCCGGCTTTGCCTTCGAATGGACCGACCTGACCTATCAGGAGTTCATCGCCGGCAATTCCGGAATCTGGGTGTTTCCGCTGGCGATCCTCTTGGTGTTCCTGGTGCTCGCCGCGCTCTATGAGAGCTTGGCGCTGCCGCTCTCGATCATCATGATCGTGCCGATGGGGCTGTTGGCCGCGATGTTCGGGGTCTGGCTGTCGAAGGGCGACAACAATGTCTTCACCCAGATCGGCCTGATCGTGCTGGTCGGATTGTCGGCCAAGAACGCCATCCTGATCGTCGAGTTCGCGCGCGAGCTTGAATTCGCGGGACGGTCACCGATCCGTGCCGCGATCGAGGCGAGCCGGCTGCGGTTGCGGCCGATCCTGATGACGTCGATGGCGTTCATCATGGGCGTGCTGCCGCTGGTGCTGTCGACCGGCGCGGGCTCGGAGATGCGGCGCGCGATGGGCGTTGCCGTGTTCTCCGGCATGATCGGCGTCACGGTGTTCGGCCTGTTCCTGACGCCAGTGTTCTATGTGCTGCTGCGCAGCCTCACCGGGATGAAGCCGCTGACGCAGCACGGCGAGACGACCATCCCCGGAAAAGCACACGCGGCATGATGCCGCGTGTGCAGAGCGTTTTCGAGCGAAGTGGATACCGGTTCGCGTGAAGAAAACGCGGCAAGACAAAAAAACGAGAGCTTCGGCTTTGATTCAATCAAAACTGAAGCTCTCGTTCGTGTCAGCTTCGAACGGAATCAGGCTGCGATATCGAGCAGCAATTGTGACGAACCGCGGACCAGCACCTTGCGGCCCGCGGGCGTCAGTTCAAACGAATCGCCGCGCACGGCGACATAGCCGAGCGTGATCAGGCTTTCGACGGCGAACCTGTTCAGCCGTGAAGGGTTTGCTGCGGGAGCCCGCAACGCTTTCAGCGCATCCCACTGATCGGGTCTGAGTTCGAATTCTTCGCTCATCGGTCCAGGCACTCCAGAAGTTCTTGGCGTGCGAGATACAGAGCGCAGATGAATTTCGTGCGACCACAACGAGTCAGGATTTCGATTTATGTGGACGCGTCGTCACATCGCCGTGTCATTGGAATACTTCAATTTTTTCGAATCATTGCGGCGCAACAACGCGTGATTTCGTCACAGTGATTAATCCCAAATTGTCACACAGGTTAATCGTCTCGATTAACCGCGCCGCACACTTGCGCCGCCATCGACCGGCAACGTGACGCCGGTCACGAAGTTTGCTTCATCGGAGGCGAGAAACAGCGCGGCATTGGCGACGTCCCAGCCGGTGCCCATCTTGTGACGCAGCGGCACCTTGCTGTCACGCTCGGCCTCGACCTCGGCGCGGCTCTTCTTGAATTCGCGGGCGCGGGTGTCCACCGCCATCGGCGTATTCATCAATCCCGGCAGGATCACGTTTGCGCGAATGCCATATTGGGCGTTCTGGTAGGCGAGCTGTTCGGTGAAGGCGATCATCGCTGACTTGGTCGCCTTGTAGGCGACGTAAGGATAGGTCGTGATCGCAGCCATCGACGAGATGTTGATGATCGAGCCGCGCTGCTGCGTGCGCATGATCGGGATCACATGCTTGGCGGCGAGGATGCAGCTCTTCAGATTGATCGCCACGCAGCGGTCGAATGCTTCCTCTGATATGTCGAGCAGTTCGGCATCGCCGCCGGAGAGGCTGACGCCGACATTGTTGTGCAGGATATCGACGCTGCCCCAGCGGCCATGTGCGTCAGCCACCATCGCCTTGATGTCGGCATTATTGGTGACGTCGGCCTTGAAGGCGACTGAAGTCCCGCCCTTGGCCGCGATCAGGTCGACCGTCTCCTGCGCCGAAGCCAGATTGTGATCGACGCACAGCACCCTGGCGCCTTCGCGCGCGAAGGTCAGCGCGGTGGCGCGGCCGTTGCCGATGCCCTCGCCGGGGCTTTGGCCGGCACCGACGACGATGGCGACGCGATCTTGCAGGCGCATCTCACTTCACTCCCTGTAGCGGGTACTGCTGCAGTACCTCCTTGTAGTAAGGTTCGTTGTCGATCTGCATGGTGGCGAGCACCCGCACCACGGCGCAGTAGAATGCGATGGTCAGCACGAGGTCAGTCATGTGCTCGTCGGACAGATGTTGCTTGATCTCGGCGAAGGTTGCCTCCGACATCGCGAGCTCGCGCACCATCTCGCGGGCGCCCTTGAGGATCGCCTTTGCCAGCGGCTCGAGCTTCGACGGCTGGCCTTTGGTCTCCGCGATCAGGCTCTGGATATCCTCGTCGGTGACGCCGAACTCCTTGCCGATCTTCACATGGTGGGTGAATTCGTATTCCGACTGCTCGAGCCAGCCGACCTGCAGGATCGCGAGTTCGCGTAAGCGCGGATCGAGCTTGCTCTTGAAGCGGATATAGCCGCCGACGCCGTTGAAGGCGCGCGCCATGTCCGGCGAGTTCACCAGCAGCTTGTGCAGATTGGTGTTGCGCTTGAGCATGTCACGATATTCGGGGGCGACCTGATCGGCTTCGAGATAGGGCAGGCGGGCCATTGTTGTTGTCCTTGTTTCGGCGGCTTGCGGAAGAGGCGGCTGTTGTTTCAGCCGTAGAGGGCTTTGTGCTCGCTTTCGTAGTTGGCGTAGGAATCCTTCATGCTGGCGCCGTTGAGCAGCATCGTTGCGACCACCGCGTTGTCGGCATCGAACACGGTCGAGCGCACCCACATGCTCTCGGTGCGCTTGCTGCCGGAAAGCGCCACGACCTCGCGCTCGACCCAATAGGTCTCGCCGGGGAATAGCGGCCCGCGCAAAAGACGGATCTCCTGGTCGGCGAACAGCCCGACCGCGGGGCCGCGGACCGGCAGCCGGTCCTCGCGCGCGCGGTACTGGAACAGCACGCTCAGCATCTCCATCGGGATGATGGCGCGGCCCCAGGGATTGTGCTCCAGCGAATAATAGTCCGATGGCTCGGTGATCACCTTGAGCTTGTCGGCCAGCGAAAACGGATAGAGGTCGCCCATGTTCTGGTCGAAATCCATCTTGATCGCCTGCCGCGGCGTCTTCATGCCGACCTTGATGTCGGCGAGGATGACGGGATCGGTCAGCGGCTTCAATTCGCCGAGGCGGTGGCTCAGCGCCGTCTCGCTGCCGTCGCCGTCGATCGAGGCGGTGCCGCGCAGGATCTCGGTGCCGTCGCGCTTGACCATCCCGATCGTGCAAACGGTCTGGCCCGGCTTCGGCTTCTCGATCTGGGCCTGCACCTCTTCGCCTTCGAACACCGGGTTGCGGTAATGCGCCGAGAGGCATCCGGTCATGAACCAGGCGCGGCCCCAGATCCGCTCGCACAGCGGCGCGAACTGGCTGAAATGGGTCGGTCCCTCGATCGTGCCGCCGCGGAAGCCGAGCTTCTGCGCGGTTGCGTCGTCGTGAATCGAAGCGTGGGAGTCGTAGGTCTGGGCCTGCAGCATCTGCTTCGGGCTGCGCCAGGGACCCACCAGCAGATCGCCGTTCTCCACGATTTCCGTCGTGAACGCGGATTCGACTGTAATCATCCTTGGTCTCCCTTTGCGCGCCACCGTTTCAAAGATGCCGGGGTTCGGCAAGCCTCGCAGAGCAACAAAGGCCTTGCAGCGGCAACAAGGCCTCGCATGCGCAACATGAGATATGTGCTGCGGCCATGGAACGGGGCTGTTCATGCATAACAAAATCAGTGCATGCTGATGCATGATCATTTCGGAAGATAATCAGACCGGTTCGGACCGGCGTGGCTGACTGACGGGGAAACTGATGGCGTTGATGGAAGTTGGACTGGACGACAAGTACCGGTTGGATACGAAACGAATCTTCCTCTCCGGTACCCAGGCGCTGGTCCGATTGCCCATGTTGCAGCGCGAACGAGACCGCGCGCAGGGGCTGAACACCGCCGGTTTCATCTCCGGTTACCGCGGTTCGCCGCTCGGCATGTACGACCACGCGTTGTGGCGGGCGAAATCCTTCCTCAGGGACCACGACATCGCCTTCGTCCCCGGCCTCAACGAGGATCTGGCGGCGACCGCGGTGTGGGGCAGCCAGCAGGTCGGCATGTTCCCCGGCGCCAAGGTCGATGGCGTGTTCGGCATCTGGTACGGCAAGGGCCCCGGCGTCGACCGCTCGCTCGACGCGCTCAAGCACGCCAATTCCGCCGGCACCTCGCCGAACGGCGGCGTGATCGCGCTGGCGGGCGACGACCATGGCTGCCAATCCTCCACCCTGGCGCATCAGAGCGAGCAGGTATTTGCCTCGGCGCTGATGCCGGTGGTCAATCCGGCGACGCTGCAGGATTATCTCGATCTCGGCATCCTCGGCTTCGCGCTGTCGCGCTATTCCGGCTGCTGGGTCGGCTTCAAGGCGATCTCGGAGACGGTGGAAAGCTCGGCCTCGATCGTCAGCGATCCTGATCGCATCAAGATCATCATGCCCGACGATTTCGAGATGCCGCCGGATGGGCTCTCGATCCGCTGGCCGGATCCGCCGCTCGACGCTGAGCGCAGGCTGCACGGGCCCAAGATGGAGGCGGTCGCGGCCTTCGCCCGCGTCAACCGCTTCGACCGCATCGTGCTGGATTCGAAGCCCGCACGGCTCGGCATCATGGCGACCGGCAAGGCCTATCTCGATCTGCGCCAGGCGCTCGCCGATCTCGGCATCACCGACGCCGATGCGCAGGCGCTCGGCCTGCGCATCTACAAGGTGGCGCTGACCTGGCCGCTCGAAGCGCGCGGCGCGCGCGCCTTCGCCGAGGGCCTGCAGGATGTGCTGGTCGTCGAGGAGAAGCGCGGCTTCATCGAGGACCAGCTGGTCCGCATCCTCTACAACATGGACGCCTCGAAGCGTCCCTCGGTGGTCGGCAAGCGCGACGAGAGCGGCGCGCCGCTGCTGCCGAGCGAGGGCGAGCTGACGCCGACCATGGTCGCCGCCGCCGTGGTGGCGCGGCTGCGCCGGCTCGGTCACCGCAGCCCGCTGCTGGAGCAGCGCTTGGCAAAACTCGAGGCGTTCGATCGCCCGGCCGAGGGCACGGGCACCGCGAAGCTGCAGCGCACGCCGTATTTCTGCTCGGGCTGCCCGCACAACTCGTCGACCAAAATCCCCGAGGGCAGCCGCGCCATGGCCGGCATCGGGTGTCACGGCATGGCGCTGTCGGTGCCGAACCGCAACACCCAGACCATCTCGCATATGGGTGCAGAGGGTGTGAGCTGGATCGGGCAGGCGCCGTTCACCAGCGAACAGCATGTGTTCCAGAATCTCGGCGACGGCACCTATACGCATTCCGGCTTGCTGGCGCTGCGCGCGGCGGCCGCGGCCGGCGTCAACATCACCTACAAGATCCTCTACAACGATGCGGTGGCGATGACCGGCGGCCAGCCGGCCGAGGGCGGCTTCACGGTGTCGCAGATCGCGCATCAGGTCGCCGCCGAGGGCACCAGGAAGCTTGCGATCGTCTCCGACGATCCGGACAAATATCCCGCCAATTATTTCCCTCCCGGCGCTACCATCCATCATCGCCGCGAGCTCGATGCCGTGCAGCGCACCCTGCGCGAGATCGAGGGCCTCACCGTCCTGATCTACGACCAGACCTGCGCCGCCGAGAAGCGCCGCCGCCGCAAGCGCGGGCTGTTCCCCGATCCGGCCAAGCGCGTCTTCATCAACGAGCGGGTCTGCGAGGGTTGCGGCGACTGCTCGGTGGCGTCGAACTGCGTCTCGGTGCAGCCGCTGGAGACCGAGCTTGGCCGCAAGCGCCGCATCGACCAGTCGAACTGCAACAAGGATTTCTCCTGCATCGAGGGCTTTTGCCCGAGCTTCGTGATGGTGCAGGATCCCAAGCTGCGCAAGGCGGACCGCGCTGCCGCCGATCCCAAGGCGTTGTTCGCCGACTTGCCGACGCCGCCTGTGGCCGCGTTGAGCAATCCCTACAACATCCTGATCACCGGCATCGGCGGTACCGGTGTGATCACCATCGGCGCGCTGCTCGGCATGGCCGCGCATGTCGAGGGGCTCGCCTGTTCGACGCTCGACTTCACCGGCCTGTCGCAGAAGAACGGCGCGGTGATGAGCCACGTCCGGCTCGCGCCCGCCTCCGACATGCTGACCACGGTGCGCATCGCGCCGGGCAATGCCAATTTGATCCTCGGCTGCGACCTCGTCGTCGCCACCAGCGTGCCGGCGCTGAGCCGCGCCGAGCGCGGCGTCACCCGCGCCGTCGTCAACGCCGATCTCTTGCCGACCGCGAGCTTCGTGATCGATCCCGATATCGACTTCGAAGCCAGCTCGATGCGCGATGCGCTGAACGGCGCGGTGACGCCTGGCGATCTCGACATCCTCGATGCCACCGGGCTTGCCACGGCGCTGATGGGCGACAGCATCGCCACCAACGCCTTCATGCTCGGCTTCGCCTTCCAGCGCGGCGCGATCCCGCTGTCGCTGGAAGCGATCCTGAAGGCGATCGAGCTCAACGGCGCCGCGATCGAGATGAACAAGACCGCGTTCTCGTGGGGCCGGCTCGCCGCGCATGATCTGCAACGCGTGGTCAGCGCCGCACGCTTCAAGAGCGCCGGCGCCGCGCCGGCAAAGAAGACGCTGGACGAGGCGATCGCGTTCCGCGCCAAATTCCTCACCGACTATCAGGATGCGGCCTACGCCAAGCGCTATCTCGACGACGTCGCGCGCGTCCGCGCCGCCGAGGCGGCCGCCGCGCCTGACTCGCAGGACCTGACCGAAGCCTTCGCAAAGGGCCTGTTCAAGCTGATGGCCTACAAGGACGAATACGAGGTCGCGCGGCTCTATTCCGATGGCGAGTTCAGCAAGGCCTTGAGGGAGCAGTTCCAAGGCAATTCCGGCTTGAAGGTCTTGCTGGCGCCGCCGCTGCTGGCCCAGCGCGATCCCGTCACCGGGCGGCTGCAGAAGCGTGAATTTGGTCCGTGGATTTTCACCGCGTTCGGCATGCTGGCGGGGTTGAAGGGCCTGCGCGGCACCGCCTTCGACATCTTCGGCTATACCGCCGAGCGCAAGATGGAGCGCGCATTGCCGGTCGAGTATTCGGCGATGATCCTGCGTCACCTCGACGGCAAGAAGCCGCTCGACTTGCCGCGCCTCGTGGCGCTGGCGAAGGCTGCGGAGCTCGTGCGTGGTTATGGCCACATCAAGGAGGGCAACGTCGCCCGCTACCGCACCGAATGCGCTCGGCTGGAGCGCGCGATCAGCCAGCCGCTGGCGCAGGCGGCGGAGTAAGGCCGGGGAACTTTCCACGGCCGCCCTGGTTGACCGGTAACCCTGCCTGCAAGCGGTGGCTGGATTCGCACGGCCGAGCCCCTACATGATGGCTGTCTGTTCGAGTGATTTCAGGAGGCCGTTTGATGGTCCTGAAAAATGCTTTTGTTGCAACCGTTTGTACCGCGTGCCTGGCTTGGGGTGGCGTGGCGTTGGCTGACGAGTATCGCCCCAGCGAGTTCTTCAGCCTCGATCTTTCACGCGCAGTGTTGTCGCCGAAGCCGCTTGGCCCGCCGGCGCAGTTCGAGCCCGTTCCGGTCGAGGCGAAGACCGACCATGGCCCCGATCAGCATGCGAACGTCGAGCCGCAGGTCGAGGAGCCGAAAGTCGCGCCGAAGAAAGCCGTGCGGACCACCAGGGTGACCGCACCGCACGAGAAGAAGCGCGCGGAAGCGCGCGTGCCCGCCCGTGCCAAGCTCGCGCGCCGCCACTCGAACCCGCTCGATGCGGAAGCTCGCGACACCAGGATCCAGACCTGGCCGTGCCGCACCGGCGGCATCTGCAATTGGCATCGGTGAGGCGGCTCGGCGGTCTCACGCCGACTTGCGCGCGCGTTCGTACCAATATCAAATCCGTCATCCTGAGGAGGCCGCGAAGCGGCCGTCTCGAAGGATGAATCGGCCACGAACGGGGGCCGTTCATCCTTCGAGACGCGCGTTCCGCGCTCCTCAGGATGACGGATTTGGCTGAGTGCTTAGCACTCCAAACTTTTCCGATTTCCATCTCCCCCCGAGTCATCCCGCCGTCGCAAAACCGTCGGCGGAGAGTCAAGAAACCGTAAGGCCGGAGTCAAGGAGCGCAGGCAAAACCTTCGTTGCGATTCGACGAAGGTTATTCGATGCCGACTGCGAACTCCGCGAGGCGGCGTGGCCTCACCCGGCGCCAGCTTCTGGTGCGCTCGGCGTCGACCGCGGCGCTGGCGGGATTCGGCGTGCTGGCAAGACCGTATCTGAGCCGCGCCGCGGATCGGCCCGCGATTGCGGGCATCCAGTCCGGCGACGTGGCAAGCGATTCCGCTGTGATCTGGGCGCGCGCCGATCGCGCCGCGCGGATGCACATCGAATGCGCCGCGGTCGAAAGCTTCGCCAGCATCCTGCGCACCGCGTCCGCCGATGCGCTGCCCGAGCGCGACTTCACCGCCAAGCTGCTGCTCGACGGCCTGCCGCCGGGCCAGGACCTGTTCTATCGCGTGCGCTTCGAGGACCGCGACGGCACATCAGGCGAAAGCCGGGTCGGCCATTTCCGAACCGCGCCGGCCGACCGGCGTCCCGTCTCGTTCGTCTGGTCCGGCGACGTCGTCGGGCAGGGCTGGGGCATCGACCCCGCGCGCGGCGGCTTGCGCAGCTACCGCACCATGCTGGACGAGCGTCCGGACTTCTTCATCCATTCCGGCGATCACATCTACGCCGATTGCACGGTGCCGTCGGAGCAGAAACTCCCCAACGGTGAGCTCTGGCGCAACATCGTCACCGAGGAGAAATCCGCCGTCGCGCAAAGCCTCGATCAGTTTCGCGGCAACTACAAATACAATTGGCTCGACGAGAATTTCCGCGCCTTCCACGCCGAGGTGCCGATGTTTGCGCAGTGGGACGACCACGAGGTGGCCGACGACTGGTCACCGCTCGGCACCGCTGATGCGACCGGCTATGAGGCGGACGGCAGCTCGCGTCTGGTGGCGCGGGCACGCCGCGCCTTCCACGAATTCATGCCGATGTGGCTGACGCCGGAGCGCGATGGCCGCGTCTACCGCAAGATTCCCTACGGGCCGCTGCTCGACGTCTTCATCATCGACATGCGCTCGTACCGCGATTCCAGCTGGAACAAGCAGGGCGATCCGGAGCAGGCCTGCATCCTCGGCCAGAGCCAGCTCGCCTGGCTGAAGCGGGAGCTGGTGGCGTCGGATGCTGTGTGGAAGGTGATCGCGGCGGATCTGCCGATCGGCCTCGTCAGCCTCGATGCGGTCGCGCTCGGCGACGGCCCGCCTGCGCGGCGCGAGCACGAGATCGCCGATCTGTTGTCCTTCATGAAGCGCGCCGGGGTCCGCAACACGGTGTGGCTCACCGCCGACATGCACTACACAGCCGCGCATCACTATGATCCGAATCGCGCGGTGTTCCAGGAGTTCGAGCCGTTCTGGGAGTTCGTCTCCGGCCCGCTGCATGCCGGCACCTGGTCGCCGGGCGAGCTCGACAACACCTTTGGCCCGAAGGCGATGTACCAGAAGGGCTGTTCGGCCGAACAGGGCGACAATCTCGCGCCGTGCTTCGGGTTGCAATTCTTCGGCCGCGTCGACATCGACGGCAAGACCGGCGTGATGACGGTGACGCTGAAGGACGTCGACAACCACGACCTCTGGTCGGTCGATATCGAGCCGCGGCCGGACGCGCGGCCCGGCCAGATCATGGCGCAGCACATCTAGCGTCCTCTCTGATCCCGTCGCGACATCTTGATTGCCGGCGTCTTGCCCGAAGGGCCGGTTTGCGGGCAGACTATGTATCGGCAGTCCTGCCAATTTCATTCCCACGAAACGATTTGCTGGCGTGACGTCGTCGATGGCATCGGCGTCCCACGCGTCAGGAGCTATCCATGGAAAATCTGCAGACACAGGGCATCAGCCTGCCGCAGCTCGGGCTCGGCACCTTCCGCATGCAGGGCGATACCTGCCGCGCGGCGGTCGAGAGCGCGCTTGGGCTCGGCTATCGGCATATCGACACCGCCGAGATGTACGGCAATGAAGAGGCGATCGGGGCGGCGATCGCTGCCTCGAATGTCGCGCGCAAGGACCTGCACGTGACCACCAAGGTCTGGCACGAGAACCTGGCGCCGGATGCGATCCGAACAGCGTTCGACGCCAGCCTGAAGAAGCTGCGGCTCGATCACGTCGATCTCTATCTGGTGCACTGGCCGTCGCGGAGCATGAAGCTGCCTGCCGTCTTCGAGACGCTGATGAAGCTGAGGGAGGAAGGCCGCACCCGCGCGATCGGCGTCGCCAATTTCACCACCGCGCTGCTCAAGACCGTGGTCGAGGACATCAAGGCGCCGATCGCCTGCAACCAGATCGAATATCACGCGATGCTGGACCAGACGCCGGTGCGCAAATATCTCGCCGCGAAATCGATCCCGCTGGTGGCCTATTGTCCGCTCGCCCAGGGCCGCTTCGCCACCGACGAGACGCTGGCGAAAATCGGTAGCAAGCATGATGCGACCGCAGCACAGGTGGCGCTGAAATGGCTGCTCGATCAGGATGGCGTGGCGGCCATTCCGAAAGCCTCGCGCGCCGAAAGCCAAAAGGCCAATCTCGACGCACTGAAGGTCAAGCTCGACGACGAGGACCGCAAGGCGATTGCGGCGCTCCGCAAGGACATGCGCTGCGTCAATCCGGGGTTTGCGCCGGCGTGGGATTGAGGCCGCTGGCCCCGAGGAAGCAGAAAAGAAAAAATGGCTCCGTGAGGAGCCATTTTCCGTTGTGTCGGTCTTTAGTAGTGATGACGCTTGATGATCACCGTGCGGTCATGGCCGTGATGCCAGCCATGATGCCAACCGCGATGCCAGCCACGGTCATGGCGCATTTCGGCGCGTGCGCCCCAGCCGTGGTCCCAGTGATGATGACCGCCATGTCTGATCACGACCGTCTCGGCGCTCGCGATCGACGGAACGGCCACCGCAAGCGCACCAACCGCCGCGAGAACAAAGCCAATCTTTTTCATCTCATCCTCCTCAAATAAGCGAAGAGAAAACCGTACGGAGATTGAAACGTTCCGCAGGAATCAGAGGAGTTTTCTGAACGCTTGTTCAGCAACTGCCTCGAACGCTGCTGCCGTCGCGTGTTGGTGCGCACAACCGATGAGCGAGCGCACGGGCGGCTTTCCCGGCCTTGCCTAACCGCTGCGTCCGACGCATCATCGCGCCATAAAAATCAATGTTCGGGGGGACGTTGCCATGAGCGAATTTTCACGCCGGGATTTTTTGAAAGTGACGGGATCGGCCGCTGCCGCAGCCATCGCGAGGCCGGCCGCTGCGGCGATGGGGCCGGACGACAAGTTCGACCTCGTGATCAAGAACGGCGATGTCATCGATCCCAGCCAGTCGCTGCGCGGCAAGCGCGACATCGGCATCCGCTGGGGCATCATCGAGTCGATCGAAGACGAGATCCCAGCTGCTCGCGCCACCAGGGCCATCGACGCGTCGGGCAAGCTCGTGATGCCGGGCCTGGTCGATCTGCACTGCCACGTCTACCCGTACGGATCGGCGATCGGCATTCCCGCCGACGAACTGGTGCAATTCCAGGGCACGACGACGGTGGTCTCGGCGGGCGACGCCGGCGTCAACAACCTCGCGGCGCTGCGGCGCTTCATCGTGGCGCAATCGCGGGCGCGGATCTACGCCTTCGTCCATATCGCCAATAATGGCCTGTCGGCATTCCCGGTGGCCGAGCTCTACAACATCGACAACGCCCAGGTCGAAGCCTGCGCGATGGCGCTGGCCGAGAACCCCGACTTCCTGATCGGGGTCAAGGTGCGGATGTCGGAAAACGTCATCTTCAAGCATGGCCTCGAGCCGCTGAAGCGCGGCATTCAGGCCTGCGAGATGTGCGGCTGGCCGGCGCGGATGATGGTGCACATCGGCGGCGTCGAGACCAGGGAGCTGATGTCCGACATCCTCGATCTGCTGCGGCCGGGCGATATCCTGACCCATGCCTATTCCGGCGCGCCGAACATGTCCGGCGCTTTCACCAATATCGTCCAGGAGGGCAAGCTGTTGCCGGCGGCGCTCGCGGCCAAGCAGCGCGGCGTACTGTTCGACGTCGGCCATGGCGGCGGCAGCTTCGATTTCACGGTGGCCGAAGTCGCGATCCCCGCCGGCTGCCCGCCCGATACGATCTCCTCCGACATCCATGTCTTCTCGGGCAACTCGCCCGGCATCCCGTTCCTGCCGAACGTGATGAGCAAGTTCCTGGCGATGGGCTCGTCGCTGGATCAGGTGGTGGCGATGGCGACCTCGGTGCCGGCGCGGATCATCAACCGGACCCCGAAGGTCGGCACGCTGCAGCGTGGCGCCCCGGGCGACGTCGCGATCATGGATCTCGTCGAAGGCCCGGTCTCCTTCGTCGACACCCGCAACAACAAGCGCGACGGCAATCTGCTGCTGAAGCCGGTGCAGACCGTGGTCAACGGCGTGCCGTTCGGCCGGCCCTATCAGGCGCCGTTCTCGGTGAGGTGAGGGGCAGGTGGAAACATGGATTGCTTCGTCGCTTCGCTCCTCGCAATGACGTCGAGACGGGTTACCCCGTCATTGCGAGCAAAGCGAAGCAATCCATCTTCCGGCGAGCGAAACAGCTAGCCGCGCTTCTCCACATTGCTGCTGCGCGCCGGAACGCCGAACTCCTTGCGGCACACCTCGGCCAGCACGGCAACGCCCTCGCGGATCTGCTCGTGCGAGGGGCTGGCAAAGCAGAGGCGGAGCCGGCTGCCGGAATGGGCCTTGCTGGTCGACCATTCCGGTCCCGGATTGATCGAGACGCCGGCGGCAAGCGCCGCCTGATAAAGCTTCAACGTGTCGACATTGTCGGGCAGCTTGACCCAGAGGAAGATGCCGCCCTTCGGCGCCTCGAACTCGGCCGCAGTGCCGAACTGCTCGTTTAGCGCCTCCATCAGCGTATCGAGCTTGGCGCGCAGGCCCTTGGTCAGGCGCGGCACATGGGTCGAAAAATGCGGTGCGCAATATTCCGCGAGCACCATCTGCTCCAGTGCGCCGGAGCCGGCGTCGGTCTTCAGCGGCAGCATTCGCGACATGATCTCCCAGGGCGCGACGATGAAGCCGACCCGCAGCGCAGGCGCGATCGACTTCGAGAACGAGCCGATATGGATCACGCCGCCATGCTTGCTCATCGCATAGATCGCGGGCGGCCGTTCGCCGCTCCAGATCAGATCGGCATAGCAATCGTCCTCGAAGATCGGCACGCCGTATTCCTTTGACAGCTTCAGCATCTCGGCGCGGCGGCTCTCGGGAAGGATCGAGCCGGTCGGGTTCTGCACCGTCGGGATGGTGTAGATGTATTTCGGCGTGATGCCGCGCCGCTTGTGATCGGCGAGTGCTGCAGCCAGCGCATCGATCCTGATGCCTTCGCCATCGAGGGGAATGCCGACCGCATTGACGCCGAGCCGTGTCAGCCGGTTCAGTGAGCCCTGATAGGTTTCCTGCTCGATCAGCACGGTATCGCCCTTGGCGAGCAAGGTGTGATTGACCAGATCGAGCGCCTGCAGCGAGCCGGAGACGATCATGATCTCGTCCGAGGTGCAGGCAATCCCGGCGTCGCGCTTCAGCTTCTCGGTCAGAAACTGGCGCAGCGGCAGATAGCCCTGCGGCCCGTGCGCGAGATTGTAGGTCGCCAGATTCCTGCCCTCGCGCTTCAACACGGCGTTGACCGCCTCCAGCAGCCCGTCGACCGGGACCTGGTCGGGATCGTTGTTGCCGCCGACGAAGCTGTATTTGGCGAGCCCGGTCCAGCGTGCGGCCGGGGCAGGCAGGCCGGCCGGTAGTAGCGGTGCAAAGTCGAACTGGGCTGAGGTGGACATGGACGTTTCGCTCCGTGTTGTTATCGTTGAGAAGGCCGCGGCGAGCGGCCTTCCATGAGGTTAGTTCTTGCCGACCGGCCGGATCGGCCGGCCCTGGCTGATGAAGGCGTAGTGCCCTGCGCCGACACTGCCGACCATCAGGGCCTCGACCGCCGGTTCCGCGATCTCGCCGGCGGCCGCCCAATCGACCACGAAATTCGCGCCGGTGCCGCCGCGGGTATCGGTCGTGGCGATCGCGATCTCGACGGTCGCAAACGGTTTTAGCGCGACCGGCGATTTGAGGTAGCTCTCCACCATCTTGCCTGATGTGTCGAAATAGGCGATCCGCTTCAGCACCAGCGGCTTCGTCTCGGAGGCGTTGTGCACGCTGAGCGTCACCGAAAAATCGGCCCTGAGCTTGCCCTGGCTCATCGACACGCTGGAATACACCGGCACGTAGAATGCACCGGAGGCGGTGAGGCCCTCCGATGGCACCGTCGTCAACGAGTTCGCGAAATTTTGTTCAATACTTGCCGAGGATTGTGCTAGCGCCTCTGACATGCGCACGGTGAGCAGGCAGAGCAAAACTGCGAGAAAAATGCCACCTGCGCGGATGTGACACATTGCTCGGTTGATCCTCACGCCCGGCCCTCTAGGTTGCGGCAACAGGAAGTCTTTGACGCATGCATGAACTGATTCCCGATATCACGCTCTGTATCCTGTTTGCCTGGGGGATTGGGCTGCTCGCCCATTTCTCTCGGCAACCGCTGATACTGGCCTACCTTATCGCCGGCTTCTTCATTGGTCCATTCGGCATGGGCTGGGTCAAGTCCCAGGAATCGATCAGCGTCATCTCCGAGCTCGGCCTGATCTTCATGCTGTTCATGATCGGGCTGGAAATCGACCTCAAGAAGATCATCCGTGCCGGCAAGGTCATCCTGTTCGCGGGAGCCGGCGAGCTGATCGGCGGCTGCCTGATCGGCGTGGCGTTCTTTGCCGCTATCGGGCTTGCGGTCGGCGGCGGCAAGTTCGACGCGATCTATCTCTGCGTCGCCTGCGCGCTGTCCTCGACCGTGATCATCGTCAAGGTGCTCTACGAGAAGCGCGAACTGGATACGCTGCCGGGCCGCATCACGCTCGGCGTGCTGGTGCTGCAGGACATCTTCGCGATCCTGTTCCTGGCGGTGCAGCCGAGCCTCGACAATCTGCAGATCAGCGTCGTGCTGCTGTCGATTGCCCGCGTCGCGGTGCTGGTCGCGACCGCGCTGGTGCTGAGCCGCTACGTGCTGCCGCGGCTGTTCCACCAGATCGCGCGGCGGCCCGAGCTCGTGCTGCTCGGCGCGCTCGCCTGGTGCTTTCTGATCGGCGAGATCGCCGAGCGGCTGCATCTGTCGCGCGAGATGGGCTCGCTGGTCGCCGGCGTCTCGATCTCGACCTTTCCCTATGCGCTCGACGTCACCGCCAAGGTCACGACGCTGCGGGATTTCTTCATCACGCTGTTCTTTGTCGCGCTCGGCATGACGATCCCGATTCCGGGCCTCTCGGTGATCTGGCTTGCGCTCGTCATCGCGGCCTTCACGGTGGCGAGCCGCCTGATCACGACGTTCACGCCGCTCTATCTGATGAAGCAGGGCCTGCGTGCCAGCCTGCTGCCGGCGATCAACCTGGCGCAGATCTCCGAGTTCTCGCTGGTCGTGATCCAGACCGGCGTCGCCGCCAACCACATCGGAACCGAAACCGCGAGTGCGGCCTCGTTCGCCTTCGTCGTGCTGGCGGTGCTCTCGACCTTCGCGATGGGGCGCAGCGACCAGATCGTGCGCGGCCTGATCGGTCCGTTGAAGCGGATCGGGCTGCTCGACCTCGATCAGGAAGGCCAGGGCCGCGGCGAGGCCGGGCACGAGGGCGGACATGGCGAGATCCGGCGCATCGTTATCCTCGGCTTTTTCCGCGCGGCGAGCGCGCTGATCAGCCAGATCGAGCGGCAGAACCAGTCGCTGCTCGAGCAGATCAGCGTCATCGATTTCAACCCGCTGGTGTTCCGCACGCTGTCCGACCGCGGCATGCATGTGATCTATGGCGACATCAGCAATGTCGACACCCTGGTTCATGCCGGCATCGGCAAGGCCGAGATCATCATCCTGAGCGTGCCGGATTTCCTCTTGGTCGGCGCCGACAATGAGAAGCTGGTGCGCCACGTCCGCGCCCTCAATCCGACCGCGCGGATCGTTGCCACCGCGGACCTGTTGACCGGCGTCGACGACCTCTACAGCGCCGGCGCCGACTACGTGACGGTCACCCGGCTCAGCGACGCCGGCGAGCTCTATTCCGTGATCGAGGCGGCCGACGCCGGCCTGCTCGACGACAAGCGCACCGAGCTGGACGCCCAGCTCAGCGACCGGCGCGAGGTGCTGCCGTAGGCGAGCCGGTTTTGTAGCCCGGATGGAGCCAACGGGTCGCGCGAACGCGCGCCCGATGACAGGCTCCGCGAAATCCGGGGATCGTGCACGCGGAAATGTCCCGGATTGCGCTTCGCTCCATCCGGGCTACGGAAACCGCCGTCACCGCCCTGGTATCCCTGCCGGATGCATGGCGGGTTGCATAATGATACTGGCGCTGACATCGGAACCCGGCTAATCCACTGCCTGCATATAGCGAGATGTCAGGACAATGGCCGATACGATCCAGGAAGTGCTGCAAGCCTTTGCGAAGGGTGAACTCGTTGTCGTCACCGACGATGACGACCGGGAAGGCGAGGGCGATCTGATCGTCGCGGCGTCGTTCTGCACGGCGGAAAAGATGGCCTTCATCATCCGCCACACCTCCGGTATCGTCTGCGCGCCGATCACCACCGAGGACGCCCGCCGGCTGCGGCTCGACCCGATGGTGGCGCACAACGAGTCCAACCACACCACTGCCTTCACGGTCTCGATCGACTACAAGCCCGATGGCGGCACCGGCATCTCGGCCGAGGAGCGTGCCTCCTGCTGCCGCGCGCTCGCCAATCCCAACGCCGGCGCCAATGATTTCGCGCGTCCCGGCCACATCTTCCCGCTGATCGCGCGCGACGGCGGCGTGCTGCTGCGCTCCGGCCATACCGAGGCGGCGGTCGATCTGTGCCGGCTCTCCGGGCTGCCGCCGGTCGGCGTCATCAGCGAGCTGATGAACGACGATGGAACCGTGATGAAGGGCGAGCAGGTCGCGAAATTCGCCGCCGCCCACAAGCTCAAGCATGTCACGATCGCGGACATGATCGCCTATCGCCAGGCGCGCGAGAAGCTGATCGAGCGGGTCGCGACCTTCACCACCGAAAGCCCGATCGGCCCGCTGCAGGGCTACGCCTATCGCTCACCGTTCGACGAGATCATGCATGCGGCCTTCGTCTATAACGGCATCGGCGACGGCCGGGACGTGCTGACGCGGCTGCACAAGCCCAACATCGTGAAGGACTTGTTCACCGGGCCGGCGCGCATGGAAGCCGTGCTGCGGCATTTCAAGGATGCCGGCCGCGGCGTGCTGGTATATCTGCGCGATGGTGCCGCCGGTGTTCCGGTCGAGCCGGTCGGCGAGCAGAAGACGGCGGAGGCCGATCGCCACAGGCAGTGGCGCGAGGTCGGCGTCGGCGCACAGATCCTGCGTGATCTCGGCGTCACCTCGATCCGGCACCTGACTTCGTCGGTGCATGACTACAAGGGATTGTCAGGTTTCGGCATCGAGATCGTGTCGAACGAGAAGCTGGAGACCTAACGTCAGTCATTCCGGGGCGATGCACAGCATCGAACCCCTCAGGTGCGCGATTGCGCACCGAGAATTTTGAGATTCCGGGTTCGCGCTAGTGCGCGCCCCGGAATGACGGTGAGAGGATCACCAATTGCGCTTCGCAGCATAGCGCTTTAATTTATCCGCCAATTTCCGATAGACGATGCGAAAGGATGTTTCATGAGCGTGCGCCCCCAGGCCAAGGACAAGCCGGCTGCGGCCAGCTTCCAGTGGGATGATCCGTTCCTGCTCGACGACCAGCTCACCGAAGACGAGCGCCTGATCCGCGACACTGCGCGGGCCTATGCGCAGGACAAGCTGCTGCCGCGGGTCACCAAGGCCTATCTGGAAGAGAAAACCGATCGCGAGATCTTCAACGAAATGGGCGAGCTCGGCCTGATCGGCGTGACGCTGCCCGAGGAGTATGGCTGCGCCAATGCGAGTTACGTGGCCTATGGCCTCGTGGCGCGCGAGATCGAGCGCGTCGATAGCGGCTATCGCTCGATGAACTCGGTGCAGTCGTCGCTGGTGATGTATCCGATCTACGCCTATGGCGACGAAAACCAGCGCAAGAAATATCTGCCCAAGCTTGCGACCGGGGAATGGGTCGGCTGCTTCGGCCTGACCGAGCCGGACGCCGGTTCCGATCCCGGCGGCATGAAAACCCGCGCCGAGAAGGTCGCCGACGGCTACAAGCTCAACGGCGCCAAGATGTGGATCTCGAACGCGCCGATCGCCGACGTGTTCGTGGTGTGGGCCAAGTCGGCTGCGCACGACAACCAGATCCGCGGCTTCATCCTCGAGAAGGGCATGAAGGGCCTGTCGGCGCCGAAGGTCGGCGGCAAGCTCTCGCTGCGCGCCTCGATCACCGGCGAGATCGTGCTCGACAATGTGGTGGTGCCGGAAAGCGCGTTGCTGCCCAACGTCTCCGGCCTCAAGGGCCCGTTCGGCTGCCTCAATCGCGCCCGCTACGGCATCTCCTGGGGTGCGCTCGGCGCCGCCGAGGACTGCATGCACCGTGCGCGGCAATACACGCTCGACCGCAAGCAGTTTGGCCGGCCGCTCGCCGCCACCCAGCTGGTGCAGAAGAAGCTCGCCGACATGGAAACCGAGATCGCGCTCGGCCTGCAGGCCTCGTTGCGCGTCGGCCGCCTGATGGACGAGGGCAAGATGGCCCCTGAGATGATCTCGATCGTCAAGCGCAACAATTGCGGCAAGTCGCTCGACATCGCCCGTATGGCGCGCGACATGCACGGCGGCAACGGCATCCAGATCGAGTATCACGTGATGCGTCACGCCGCGAACCTCGAGACTGTCAACACCTATGAGGGCACGCACGATGTCCATGCGCTGATCCTCGGCCGCGCGATCACCGGCATCCAGGCGTTCTCGTAAGGAGCGCTCATCCAAACGCCGTCATGGCCGGGCTTGTCCCGGCCATCCACGTCTTGCGGCTCGCAAAGGAAGGCGTGGATGCCCGGGACAAGCCCGGGCATGACGAGGTCAAAGATAATTCGGACATCACGGACAGAAGCCATGGCCGACAACGACGACATCCCGTTCAACCGCGACTTTCCGCTGAAGCCCGGCGTGGTCGAACAGGTCCGCCCCGGCGTTCGCCGTGTCCTCTGCAACAATCCGAGCCCGTTCACCTTCACGGGCACGGTCAGCTACATCGTGGGTGAGGGGAAGGTCGCGATCATCGATCCCGGTCCCGACGACGAGGCGCATGCCAAGGCGCTGCTCGATGCGGTCAAGGGCGAGACCGTGACGCATATCCTGGTCACCCATACCCATCGGGATCATTCGCCGAACACGCCACGGATCAAGGCCGCGACCGGCGCGCCGGTTTATGCCGAGGGACCGCACCGCGCCTCGCGGCCGCGCTTCGAGAGCGAAAAGCACAATCCGGAATCCGGCGCCGACCGCGATTTCCGGCCCGATGTGCAGGTCAAGCACGGCGACGTCATCGAGGGCGCGGGCTTTGCGCTGGAGGCGATCGCCACCCCCGGCCACACCGCTAACCATCTGGCCTTCGCCTGGACGGAGCGCAGCATCAATTTCGTTGGCGACCATGTGATGGGCTGGTCGACCTCGATCGTGGCGCCGCCCGACGGCTCGATGATCGACTACATGGCCTCGCTGGAGCGGCTGGAGCAGCGGCCCGAGCAGCTGTATTTCTCCGGCCACGGCCCGGAGATTCCGGAGGGCCCGCGCTACGTCCGTTTCCTGGCGCGGCATCGCCGGGCGCGCGAGGCGTCGATCCTGCATCGTCTCGGCAAGGGCGAGGCCGACATTCCGACCATGGTGCGGGCGATCTATATCGGGCTCGATCCGCGGCTCGCCAATGCCGCCGGCTATTCGGTGCTGGCGCATCTGGAGGACCTCGTCGCACGCGGCGTCGTGGCGACGGACGGCGATCCGGTGATCGGCGGGACGTATCGGATGGCCTAGTTCGTCATTCCGGGATGGTGCGAAGCACCGGACCCGGAATCTCGAGATTCCGGGTTCATCGCTGCGCGATGCTCCGGAATGACGCTACCGCGTCACTTCTTCACCGTCTTCGCCGGCGGCGCCTTTGGCGCGACAGGAGCCGCCTTCTTCGCCGGCTTGGCATTGTCGTTCTCGGCCGCGCTGTTGAGGTCTTCGATCAGCTTCTTGACGCGGGCGGCGTTGCTGCCGAGATCGGTGTCGAAATAGCGCGACGCCGAGCGGATATCGACGCGGGAGTCCTCGTCGTCAGGCGTGACCCTGATCGAGACGTCCTCGCGGAAACCCATGATCGGCGTCCGCGCCACCGCCTCGATGCGGCCGATGCGGCGCGGCGGCTGCGGCGCGCGCGCGTCGATGACGAGCCATTTGCGGCGGTTCACCAGCCGCAGCGTCAGCTCATAGGCGCGGTCGACTGGGGTTTCGAGCTCGACGGTTTCGATATCGGGATAGGCCGCGCGCTGCCGCTCGGCCGAATAGAGGCCGGCATAGGCGGCAGGATTGGTGCCTTCCCCGGTGCGCAGCCGCGCCAGCGCCTCGAATTTCGGCGGGTCGATCGCGTCGGTGGTGACGTCGTAGATCCGCGGCAGCTTGCGGTACTGATAGATGAGATAGGCCGGGTAGGCGAGGATCGCCGCGTCGATCAGCAGCGCGAGCAGGATCCGGCCCATGCCGCGGGTGCCGTTCTGCCAGATCGCGGCAAAGGCGGCCAGCCCAAGCAGGATCGACAGGCCGGCCAGGCCCAGCGCGCCGAAGAAGGTCGCGAGCGCCGGCTTGACCTCCAGGAACCCGAAGCGGACGATCAGGATCGAGACCACCACCGCGACGACGGAGAAGATGGCGAGGTTGCGCGACCAGGTGGCGAGACCGGACACGGGCTCCTGCTGGTAGGGAGCGGAAAACCTGCGCGCCATCGTCGAAAAATCTGCCGGTTGAGATGTCCTCAGGCGACCTCGTTCGCCGCGATCAGTCGTGTGAGACCACGGACCTGCGGCGAATTCAAGGGATTTGGGCTTTACCCCGAATCGTCATGGCCGGGCATAGCCGTCCGAAGGACGGCGTCGCTTGCGCTCGCCTATGACCCGGCCATCCATGTCTTGCCGCACGATGAAGTCGTGGATGCCCGGGTCAAGCCCGGGCATGACGAGCGTTTGTTTTCACGCCGCGGCGGTCGGGAACGTGTAGTCCTTGAACTGGTCGCGCAGCGCCGTCTTCAGGATCTTGCCGGTCGCGGTGTGGGGAATGCCGTCGACGAAGGCGACGTCGTCGGGCATCCACCATTTGGCGATCTTGCCGTCCATGAACTTCAGGATGTCCTCGCGCGTGGCACTCTGGCCCTGCTTGAGCTGCACGATCAGCAGCGGCCGCTCATCCCATTTGGGGTGTTGGACGCCGATCACGGCGGCTTCCGCGACCGCCGGATGGCCGACTGCGAGGTTCTCGAGATCGATCGAGGAGATCCATTCGCCGCCGGACTTGATCACGTCCTTGGAGCGGTCGGTGATCCGCATGTAGCCGTGCTCGTCCATCGTCGAGACGTCGCCGGTGTCGAAATAGCCGGCATCGTCGAGGATGTTGCCGTCGATCCGGAAATAGGCCTTGGCGATCGCCGGGCCCGAGACCTTGAGACGGCCGAACGTCTTGCCGTCCCACGGCAGCTCCTTGCCGGCATCGTCGGTGATCTTCATCTCGACGCCGAAGGGCGGATAGCCCTGGGTCTGCAGGATGTCGAGCCGCTCCTCGCCGGTGCGCTCGGTGAACGGCGGCTTCAGCGTCGCCAGCGTGCCGAGCGGGCTCATCTCGGTCATGCCCCAGGCGTGGCGCACCTGGCTGCCCATGTCGAGGAACGCCTTGATCATCGAGCGCGGCATCGCCGACCCGCCGCAGATCACCATCTGCAGGTCCGGCAGCTTGACGTTGTTGGCGGCCATGTATTGCAGCAGCATCAGCCACACCGTCGGCACGCCGGCGGTGTGCGTGACCTTCTCGGTCGACAGCAACTCGTACACCGAGGCGCCGTCGAGCTTCGGGCCCGGCATCACGAGCTTGGTGCCCATCGACGGCGCGGAGAAGGCGATGCCCCAGCTGTTGGCATGGAACAAGGGGACCACCGGAAGCATTGTGTCCGACGCGGAGGTGCCGAGCGCGTCCTTCGAGTTGGCCATCAGCGCGTGCAACACGTTGGAGCGGTGCGAATAAAGTACACCCTTGGGATCGCCGGTCGTGCCGGACGTGTAGCACATCGCCGCCGCGGTGTTCTCGTCGAAGGTCCTCCACTCGAACTTGCCGTCGGATGCCGCGATCCAGTCCTCATAGGCGACCGCGTTCTTCAGCGTGGTCTGCGGCATGTGCGCCTTGTCGGTCAGCACCACGTAGCGCTCGACGCTCGGCAGCTGGCCTGCGATCTTCTCCAGCACCGGAACGAAGGTGAGGTCGGTGATGACGATGCGGTCCTGGGCGTGGTTGACGATCCAGGCGATCTGTTCCGGAAACAGGCGCGGATTGACCGTATGGCAGATCGCGCCGATCCCCATGATGCCGTACCAGACCTCGAGGTGGCGCCAGGTGTTCCAGGCGATGGTGGCGACGCGGTCGCCGAGCTTGATGCCGTCGCGTTCCAGGCTCTGCGAGACCTTCAGTGCGCGGGCGTGGATTTGGGCGTAGGTGGTGCGATGAATGGGGCCTTCGACCGACCGCGTCACGACTTCCTGCGTGCCGTGATATTTGGCGGCGTGCTCAATAATCTTGTGACACAGCAAGGGCCAATCTTGCATCAAACCAAGCATACGCAAATCCCTCCTCGATCCTCACACATGATCCGCCGGCATCTTGGACGGCCGGCAGTAAAATCATGGAACTGACATGAACTTTAGCGCGGAGAAAGCAAGCCGAAAATGGCCTGTTGGCGCGTTTCGTCGCGGGGGCGCGGCAATGGTTACCGCCGCCGTGCTGCTTTGCCTTGGCATGCAAGCAGGCCCCGCCGAGGCCGCCCGCCGCGCGCCCAGCTTTCCGTGGGACGATCTGTTCGGTACCCGGCCGCAAAGGCCGCACAAGGCGGTCCGCCGCGCGGCGGTGCCGCTGCCGAAGCCGCGCCCGGCGCAGGCGCCTGCGGCAGCTCACGTGCCGGCGGCAACCGCGCCCGAGCCGCCCGCGGCCGAGACGCAGTCTCCGGCCGCGCCTGCCGAGGCGGCCAGGCCGAGCGAGAGGGCCAAGCCGGTTGAGGCGGCAAAGCCGGCCGAGCCCGCCGCGCCGCAGCTGTCGGCCTGCCGGCAGGCCCTCACCGAGGAGATCGCGATCGCGCCGAGCATTCCGGATATCCACGGCGCCGGGGGCTGCGGCGGAGAGGATCTGGTGCGGCTCGAGGCGATCGTGCTTGCGGACAAGCGCAAGGTCGCGGTCAAGCCGGCGGCGATCCTCCGCTGCAAGATGGCCGCTGCGGTCGTCGACTGGGTCCGCACCGATATCGCGCCGCTCGCGCAGAGCCTCGGCGGCGGGATCAGCAATCTCGACAATTTCGACTCGTTCGAATGCCGCGGCCGCAATCGGGTCGCCGGAGCGCAGCTCTCCGAGCACGGCCGCGCCAATGCGCTCGACGTGCGCGCCCTCGGCCTCGCCAACGGCAAGTCGATCTCGCTGACCGACCGCGGCGTGTCGCGGGCCTTGCGCGAGACCGTGCTGCATTCGGTTTGCGCCCGCTTCTCCACGGTGCTCGGGCCGGGCTCGGACTGGTACCACGAGGACCACATCCATCTCGACCTGATCGAGCGTCGCAACAATTACCGGATCTGCCAGTGGAACGTGGACGACCCGCTGCCGCAAGTCGCGCCGCTGTTGCCGGCCGAGCGCCCCGAAGAGGCGCCGCCGCGCGAGGTCGCCGCCAAATCCGACGCGTCGAAGACGGACGCACCCAGAATTGACCAAGGCAAGGCTAACCACGGCAAGTCTGACGCCGGCAAGAAGCCGAACGGCACAAAATCAGATGATGCGGCTGCGCCTGACCGCAGCGCCGAGACCAAGACGCAGCCAACAAAAAAGCGCCGGCAAAGCCGGCGCTTTTGATCGCGATTGCGATTGGATCAGTAGGTCGTGCCGCCGCCGCCCTGCAGGGCCATCTGCGGCTTGTAGGGCGAGTCGCCGTGCTTCGGCTCCAGCACCACGACGATGGTGCCGAGCTTGACGCGGTTGTAGAGGTCGATGACGTCCTCGTTGGTCATGCGGATGCAGCCCGAGGAGATCGACGCGCCGATATATTCCGGCTGGTTGGTGCCGTGGATGCGGAACAGCGTGTCCTTGCCGCCCGAATAGAGATACATCGCGCGCGAGCCCATCGGATTGTCCGGGCCCGGGGCCACGAAGGTCGGGACGCCGAGGCGCGAGATTTCGCCGGGGGTCGGGTGCCAGGCCGGCCATTCGGTCATGCTGCCGACCTTGGCGATGCCGGACCAAGCCATGGCTTCCTCGCCGACGGTGATGCCGTAGCGGATCGCCTTGCCGTCGTTCAGCACGTAATAGAGGTAATGGTTGTCGGAATCGACCACGATCGAGCCGGGGGCTTCCTTGCGGTGATACTCGACGATGGCGCGGCGGAACGGTTCAGCCACCGGGGTCTTGACGTAGGTGGTCTTGGCCAGGAGTTCCTTGTCACGCGGCTTGAAGTTCGCGGTGTTGGTTGCCTCATAGGTTGTGGCCTGCATGCAGCCCGACAACATCAGGCCCGCGGCCAGGATCCCGAGGGTAACTTTGAGCGACGACATGATTACATTCCAATCGAAAATCCGCGCCCGAAAGCGCCACTATTACGCCCCAACCGCCACGATTCCATTAGCGGCATTATTGCCGAAACGTGCCATTATTCCCAGAGTCTAGATGCCTTTCCCGCATCGCGGGACGCTGTCTGTGGCTTTTTTGCCGCAACTGTTCTGGTGCCGGGTTGGTTTTTGTGCAAACAGGCAACGGTCGACGAGTCGGCGTCACGTCGCTGCCGCCTGGCCGCCACAAGTATGGATGCCCGGTTAATACCCCGGTCATGAAGCGCCCCCCAGAATCGCGCTAAGTCGGCGGGTCCTGCCAGCCCTGTTTCGTGGAGTTCGTGATGCTGTCGGTGTTCGTTCCGTCCGAGTTTTCGCTCAAGAAGGCCACCGCGACGGACCTCGGCGCGCTGCCCGAGGGAGCGGTCTGGGTCGATCTGGTGAATCCGACCGTGGAGGAGGACCGGGCGGTCGAGAAGCTCGCGGGGATCGCGGTGCCGACCCGGGAAGACATGCAGGAGATCGAGATCTCCAGCCGCCTCTATATCGAGAACAGCGCGCGCTACATGACCGCGACGCTGATGTGCCAGTCCGACACCGACATGCCGCGCACCACGGCGGTGACCTTCATCCTCACCGGTCATCGGCTGGTAACGGTGCGCTACGACCTGCCGAAGCCGTTCGCGCTGGTCGAGAACAAGCTGGCGCGCGCCTGTTCCCCCAGCATCACCGGGGAGCAGGTGCTGATGGAACTGCTGGACGCGGTGATCGACCGTTGCGCCGACATTCTGGAGCGCTGCGGGGCCGATATCGACCAGGTGTCCCACGACATCTTCGAGCCGGAGAGCGAGCGCCACGGCCACGCCAAGCAATATTCGCAGATTCTGATCGCGATCGGCCGCAAGGGCGACCTGACCTCGAAGGTTCGCGAAAGCCTGGTCTCGATCGGCCGCCTCGTCACCTTCCTCTCCGCGGTGGTCGAGGGCGTGAAATGGTCCAAGGACATGCGCGAGCAGCTCAAGACCATGCAGCGTGACGTGGCCTCACTGACCGACCACGCCTCCTATCTCTCCAACAAGATCACCTTCGTGCTCGACGCCATGCTCGGCGTGGTCAATCTGGAACAAAACAACATCATCAAGCTGTTCTCGGTGATGGCGGTGGTCTTGATGCCGCCGACGCTGATCGCCTCGATCTACGGCATGAATTTCAAGGTGATGCCGGAACTCGAATGGGCGCACGGCTATCCGTATGCACTGGTGCTGATGCTGATCGCGGCTGTCGTGCCGTACTGGATCTTCAAGTGGAAGAAGTGGCTGTAAACCGGTTCCACGCGTCGCGTTTTGGGACGCGCTTTCTGCCTTATTTCCTCTGCTAAAATTTGAGCGTTGCGCTGAACGTTTGGGCGAAACTTGTCTGCGATAACGCCCGCCTCGAAGCCGGAGGACAGCAATGGTTGAGAAGATCATAACGCCACGGCGTAACGTCATCGACTTTGCGCGCTATCAACAGGACCGCGCAGCAGGCAAGGTGCAGGCGATCTCGCCGAGACTTTGCCGTTACTGTGGCGCTGCGTTGCTGGATGGCGAGGACGAAGACGAATGCTCCAGCGCGCTGAACGACGTCGCGCTGCGGCAGCCCGAGAAGAAGTCGCGTCGGTTTTACGCAGACTAGAGGCCGAAGCCTCGGAGGCAGAAGCCTCGTTTGTGTTTGTTACGCCTGCAAGTGAAGCAATCCCAATGACGGCCGCGGCGGCGGCCGGGATCGCCTCAAAACTTCCTTCCCCGAAATACGGCTCTTCCCAAGCTCAGACGTGCTGACCACCGTTGATGTGGATCTCCGCACCGTTCACGTAAGAGCTGGTCTCCGTACAGAGAACGTAGATGATCTTGGCGACCTCGTCCGGCGTGCCGAGGCGGTGCATCGGAATCTGCTGGTCGACGATCTTCTCGGTGCCCGGCGACAGGATCGAGGTATCGATCTCGCCCGGCGCGATCGCGTTGACGCGGACGCCGACGCGGCCGAAGTCCGATGCCATCTCGCGCGTCAGCGCCGCGAGCGCGGCCTTCGACGTCGCATAGGCCGCGCCGGCAAACGGATGCACGCGCGAGCCGGCGATCGAGGTGACGTTCACCACCGCGCCCTTGGCGTGTTTCAACTCCTCGATCAGCCCGCGCGCGATCATGATCGGTGCGAAGAAGTTGACGTGGAAAACGTGGGTCCAGGTCTCGATGTCGGTGTCCATGGTGCCGAGCCGGCCGCCGCCCGCAGCCTTCGGCGAGATCGCGGCGTTGTTGACCAGCGCGTGCAGTTCATCGTTCTCGAGCCGCCTGCGGATCTCGGAGATCGCGCGCACGGTGTCGTCATGGCTGCCGAGGTCGACCTCGATATGGTCTTCCGGCCCGGCGCCCCAGGGGCAGACCTCGGGAAACGCATGCCGCGACAGGGTGATGACGCGCCAGCCGGCGGACGAGAACCGGATCGCGGTGGCATGGCCGATGCCGCGGCTTGCGCCGGTCAAGAGCAGCGTGCGCCGCGGCGCATTGGATGGGTGGGGCATCGACGGTTTCTTTCGTTTTCGTCATGCGCGGCGGCGTGCCGGGCATCCACGCCTTCGAACGACTTGGGATGACTTGGGATCAAGACGTCGATGGCCGGGTCATCTTACACGAAGATGCGCTTCGCGCTTTCGCCCGGCCATGACGGTCGCAGCTTTCAGGGATAGAGCCGCACCTTCGACCAGGCGCTGCCGGCGCCGTCGCGGCGGAATTCGATGCGATCGTGCAGGCGGTACGGGCGGTCGTGCCAGAACTCGAAGCGCTGCGGCGTGATCCGCCAGCCGCTCCAGCCCGGCGGCCGCGGCACCTCGCCGATGACGTATTTCGCACCGGTCTTGGCGATCGCCTGCTCGAAGGCGAAGCGGCTCTCCAGCGGCTGCGACTGCTTGCTGGCCCAGGCGCCGATCTGCGCCTGCTTCGGCCTTGTGGCGAAATAGGCGTCGGCCTCGGCATCGGTCACCGGCGTGACCGGCCCGCGGATGCGCACCTGGCGGCGCAGCGATTTCCAGTGGAAGAGTAAAGCGGCCTTAGGATTTGCGGCCAATTCGCGGCCCTTGGCGCTCGCAATGTGGCTATAGAACACGAAGCCGTCGGCATCGAAGCCCTTCATCAGCACCATCCGCACGTCGGGCAGGCCGTCGGGATCGACGGTCGCAAGCGCCATCGCGTTCGGATCGTTCGGCTCGGACTTGATCGCGTCCGCAAACCATTCGGCGAACAGGGCGAACGGCTCCTCCGCCGCGGTGAAATCACCCGATGTTAACGGTGTCGGGTGTTTGATGGAGGTCGTGTCGGTCATGTCAGGAGTCCCGATTTGCATCCGCCCGCGTCTGAAAGCGCGTTACTAGCCCTATATAGGGCATGGGGGCGCGTTGGCCTATCGGCGATCCACCCCGCAGGCGCGGTGGTGACATTGATCCTGATCGGCGTCGGCGCAAGCGGCTGCAGCCTGTCGCGCAGCGACGCCTTCGCCAAGCTGGACGACAAGGATGTGACGGGCTCGATCAGGCCGACCCAGATCAATGCGGTGATCCCGACCGACACCGATCTCGCCTTCGCCCGCAATGCTGCCTCCGACGTGCTGACCAAGGGCGACAAGGATTCCAGCCAGCCCTGGGAAAATCCTGAAACCGGCGCGCGCGGCTCGGTGACGCCGCTGGCCCAGGCCTATTCGGGCGAGGATGGCAAGACGTGCCGGGATTTCCTTGCCAGCTACGTCAATGGAGCCACCGAGAGCTGGCTGCAGGGGGCCGCATGCAAGGCTGGACAAGGGCGGTGGGAAATCCATAGCCTGAAGCCCTGGAGAAAATCCTGAGAATTCCGGCGATGCCGGGCTAAGTTGCAAAAATGCCACTGAGCCCCCACATGAAGGCAAAGTGGGCCCGGACGGGTTCCCGGCCAGGACTGAATTTTTCCCGTGAAGGAGACGTGACGGATGCGCGACCCCTATGAGGTCTTGGGGGTGCAGCGGAGCGCCAGCGCTGCGACGATCAAGAGCGCCTATCGCAAGCTCGCCAAGAAGCATCACCCTGATAACAACAAGAACGACCCGAAGGCGGCGGCCCGCTTTGCGGAGATCAACACGGCCAACGAGATCGTCGGCGACGAGGACAAGCGCAAGCAGTTCGACCGCGGCGAGATCGATGCCGAAGGCAAGCCGCGCTTCCAGGGCTTCCCTGGCGGAGGCGGTGCCGGCGGCCGTGCCGGTCCGGGTGGCTTTGAGTACAGTTTCCGCTCCGGGCCCGGCGGCGGCATGGGCGGCGGCAGCTTCGAGGACATCCTGAACAGCATGTTCAGCAATGCCGCTCGCGGCGGTGGCGGCCGCGCGGGCCGAGCCAGTCCGTTCGAGTTTGACGGCGGTGGGGTCGGCGTCGACCTCGATCTTTCGGTCGCCATGACGGTTTCGCTGGAGGAATCGGTCAGGGGCGGCGACAAGCGCGTCCGCCTGCCGACCGGCCGCGAGCTCAACGTCAAGATTCCGCCCGGGGTCGCTGCGGGCCAGCAGATCCGGCTGAAGGGGCAGGGCGAGACCGCGCAAGGCCATCCGCCCGGCGATCTCCTGATCACGATCTCGATCGCGCCGCACCCGTTCTTCAAGGTCGACGGCAACGACCTCAGGATCGACCTGCCCATCACCCTCTACGAGGCGGTGCTGGGCGGCAAGGTCCGCGTGCCGACGCTCGGCAGCGCGGTCGAACTGTCGATCCCGAAGAACACTTCCAGCGGCCGCACCTTTCGCCTCAAGGGCAAGGGGCTGTCGAAGGCCGGCGCGACCGGCGACCTCTATGTCACGACCCGCATCATCCTTCCCGACGGGAACGATGCTGAGCTTGAGGCATTGATGCAGACGTGGCGGGATCGTAACCCCTATAATCCGCGCAGCGATCTCAGCTGACCGCCGAGAGCGCGCCCCAAAGACGCGAAGACGCGAAACTGCAACTACCCCGGAGTATATCGGGGTAGACGCGGGCATTGCGAGCGCGTCACAAAGGATGACGGGCCTTCCGAGGTCTGCGGCGTGCAGATCGGATGACGGAAAAGGAGTGCGGCCTCGAGAGGGGGACCAGCGCGGTACACAAAACCCCAATCGAGGCCGCGTGCGCCGATCGGCGGATCGGGCGCGGATCATCTTCGCGTGAGCATCCGGTGCGATAATGAGACGCGTCCATGACGCGAATCGAAGTTTTCGATGTCGGAATTGGGACGCTGAGTGAGGCTGGATTCACTTACTCGAAATGACGCAATTTCGACGACCTGATCTTCCGTAAAATTACGGAAGATCACCCGCCGCTCTTCTCCATCTGATCGTAGACGGCCTGCGCGACCTGGGTTAGGCGCGTGCGATCGGTGCCGCCGCTGACGACATAGGCGACGCCCCGATCGGCCCAGAACAGCGCGCCGTCGCTGCCCTGCACGGCGTAGCGCATCTGGGTCGCCTCGGTCTTCACCTTGGCGGTGTAGACCGTGAACCGCTCACCTGACGTGCTCTCATACATCAGGAACGACGCCGGGCCGCTCGGTCCGGGCAGCAGGCGGCCGCCGACCAGCTTCAGCCCGGTCAGCTCCGGCGCGCGGACGTCCCAGCCGCAGCGCTTGGTCAGCCATTGCTGCAGGTGGTCGCGCTCGCTGCCGGGCACCTCGACGGGATGCCGGACCTCGACCACGTAGAGCCGATGCGCATCGAGTGCATCGACCGTGAAGCTCTGGAATGCCGACGGCGTCGCCGCCGCTCCGCGCGCGATCCAGCCGGCGCCGCCACCGGCGACGAAGGCCATGACCGTCGCCGCCACCGCGCCATAGACCCAGCGGCGCGGCTGGCGCACCAGCCGCTCGAGCTCGAGCCGTTTCGGCACCGCCTCGTCCAGCACGGTGTCGTAGCGTGCATGCAGTGTCTCGGCCATCGCACGCCATGACTGCACCCGCGCCGCGTCGTCGGGATGCGTGTCAAGCCACGCCTCGACATCGCCGCGGCGTTCGGCCGGCAGCTCGTTGTCGACGTAAGCGTGCAGCTCGTCTTCGGTGACGGGAATGTTCGGGTCGGTCATATCAGTGGTCTCTGCCAAATCTTGTTCGAAAATCGTTCATGCATAACGCCGGCCATCGCGCACATTATCATTTCACCCGCCGGAGCGCCGGGCGCTGGCCCTCGATCGAGGCCCGGACATGGGCGCGGGCGCGGGCGAGGCGGGACATCACCGTGCCGATCGGCACGCCCTGGATGTCGGCGACCTCGCGGTAGCTCATGCCCTCCAGCATGACGAGCAGCAGCACCGAGCGTTGTTCCTCGACCAGCGTCGACAGCGCGCGTTCGATGTCGCGTCCCTCGGCCTCGGTGCCGCTGGCGTCGGCATTGTTATCGAGCAGCGGCACGAACGCCGGCCGCCGCGCCAGCGAGCGCCGGCGGTTCTTGTTCAGATTGGTCAGGATCGTGTAGAGCCAGCTCCTGACGTCGCCGCCGAGAAACAGCCGCTCCGAGCGCAGCGCCCGCACCAGCGTGTCCTGCACCAGATCGTCGGCGATATCCGTGTCACGCGCCAGCGCGCGCGCATAGCGACGCAGCGCCGGTATCATGGCTTCGACACTTTGACGAAACGCGGTCATGCATCCCAGTCTTCGATGGTCTCGGCGATAGTCGCCTTGTCCAACATAACACCCTGGCGGCGTGGCTATTCCGTCTGCGCCGATCTGCGCGCATACCGCCCAAGCTGCGGCCGATTTGGGCTTGTCGCCGGCCGAAGTGCTGGTGTACCTCCGAGCCGAAAAAATTCGAAGCGTGAAGCCTTGAGGCGGCCGACATCTCGCTCAGCAGGGACGAGCCGTTACGGGAATGCCGGTACCGACGATCTATTACATCCGCCACGGCGAGACCTCGTGGAACGCCGAAGGGCGGCTCCAGGGCGTGCAGGACATCGCCCTCAACGAGCGCGGCGGCGCCCAGGCCGCGCATGCCGGGCGCATCCTCGCCGATCTCCTGGCGCGCGACGGCTGTGACAAGACGACGGTGCCGTTTGTCGCGAGCCCGCTGATCCGGGCGCGCGCCACCATGGAGCTGGTGCGTGCCGAGCTCGGCCTGCCGCCCGGCGATTACGCCCTCGACGCGCGGCTGCGCGAGATCGGCTACGGGACGTGGGAAGGCTCGACGCTGGCGCAGGCGCAGGCTGCGGAGCCCGCGCTGTATGCCCGCCGCCTGGCCGAGAAGTGGACGGTGTCGCCGTCCGGCGGCGAGAGCTATGTCGACGTCCAGGTGCGGATGACCGACTGGTATCGCTCGGTGACGTCGGACACGGTCGCGGTTGCCCATGGCGGTACGGCGCGAGCGCTGATGGTGGCGCTCGGCTTCGAGACGCCGGCCTCGGCCGCCGAGCTCACTATCGAGCAGGGGGCGGTCTATGTGTTCGGCGCCGCGGGGTTGCGGAAGCATAGTTAACTCGCACTGTCATTCCGGGGGCGCGAAGCGAACCTCAGGGGCGCAATTGCGCCCCGGGGAATCTCGAGATTCCGGGTTCGATGCTCCGCATCGCCCCGGAATGACAGCCTGGCTGTTTGACCCCGCTGCCTCTGCGCGTTACGACACGCCATGTCCTTCAATACTTTCGGCCATATGTTCCGCGTCACGACCTTCGGCGAGAGCCATGGGGTCGCGATCGGCTGCGTCGTCGACGGCTGCCCGCCGCTGATCCCCCTGACCGTGGAGGAGATTCAGCACGACCTCGACCGCCGCCGCCCGGGCCAGTCGCGCTTCACCACCCAGCGCCAGGAGCCGGATGCGGTGAAGATCCTGTCCGGCGTGATGGCGCATCCGGAGAGCAGGGTGCAGGTGACGACCGGCACGCCGATCGCGCTGTTGATCGAGAACACCGATCAGCGTTCGAAGGATTATTCCGAGATCAAGGACAAGTTCCGGCCCGGCCATGCCGACTTCACCTATGAAGCGAAATACGGCCTGCGCGACTATCGCGGCGGCGGCCGCTCCTCCGCGCGCGAGACCGCGACCCGCGTCGCGGCCGGTGCGATCGCGCGCAAGGTGCTGCCCGAGGTGAAGGTGCGCGGCGCGCTGGTGCAGATGGGGCCGCACAAGATCGATCGCGAGAAGTGGGACTGGGACGAGATTGCGAACAACCCGTTCTTCTGTCCCGACAAGGACAAGGCGGCGTTCTTCGAAAGCTATCTCGACGGCATCAGGAAGAGCGGCTCCTCGATCGGCGCCGTCATCGAGGTCGTCGCCGAGGGCGTGCCGGCCGGGCTCGGCGCGCCGATTTACGCCAAACTCGACAGCGACCTGGCGGCGGCGATGATGAGCATCAACGCGGTCAAGGGCGTCGAGATCGGCGCCGGCTTCGGCGCCGCCGAATTGTCGGGCGAGGAGAACGCCGACGAGATGCGGACCGGCAACAACGGAACGCGTTTCCTGTCCAACCATGCCGGCGGCGTCCTCGGCGGCATCTCGACCGGGCAGCCGGTGGTGGTGCGCTTTGCGGTCAAGCCGACCTCCTCGATCCTGACCACGCGCCGGACCGTGGACCGCAAGGGCGCAGATACCGACATCCTGACCAAGGGCCGCCACGACCCCTGCGTCGGCATCCGGGCGGTGCCGGTCGGCGAGGCCATGATGGCCTGCGTGCTGGCCGATCATTTTCTGCGCGACCGCGGGCAGACCGGGCGCTGATCCCTTATATAGTGGCGGTCGCCAGACCGCCCTGGGGGAATGCCATGAACGCGTCGGAGCTTCGGGACATCATCGAGTGGATGATCGGCGGCGCGCGGTCGGCGCCGACCCCGCCGCAGATGATGGCGGAATGTTGCGAGCGCTTGGTGCGGGCCGGCCTGCCGCTGTGGCGCATCGGCGTCTTCGTGCGCACGCTGCATCCGGAGATCTACGGCCGCCATTTCTTCTGGAAGCCCGGCGCCGAGGTCGAAACCGGCACCGTCGATCACAACATCCTGGACTCCCCGGAATTTGCCGTCAGCCCGCTGTCGACCGTTTTCATGCAGGGCGTTGAAGTCCGCGCGCGGCTCGACGATCCCGCAAGCGCCCGGTTTCCGATCGTCGTGGACCTGCAGGCCGAAGGCGTCACCGACTAAATCGCCGTGCCGCTGGTCTATACCGACGGCTTCGTCAATGCCTCGAGCTGGACCACCAGGCAGCCCGGCGGCTTCACCGACGAGCAGCTCGATGCGATCCGGTCGATCGCCGTGCCATTGGCGCGCTATATCGAGATCATCACCCTGCGCCGCACCGCCTCGCTCTTGCTCGACACCTATGTCGGCAACCGTGCCGGCGAGCGCATCATGGGCGGCCAGATCCGGCGCGGCCACGCCGATACGATGGATGCCGCGATCTGGCTGTCGGACCTGCGCGGCTTCACCGCGCTGTCGGACCGCTTGCCGGCCGAGACGGTGGTGGAGATCCTCAACCTCTACTTCGATTGCCAGGTCACCGCGATCCGCGACCATGGCGGCGAGGTGCTCAAATTCATGGGCGACGGCCTGCTCGCGGTGTTCCCGGTCGACGAATATCTCGGCGACGAGGTGCAGGTCTGCTCACGCGTGCTGGAAGCCGCGCGCGCGTCCCGCGCCGGCGTCGAGGCGCTGCAATTCGCCAATGGCGATGCCGTCGAACGCTTCCGCTTCGGCCTCGCGCTGCATCTCGGGCGCGTGCTCTACGGCAATATTGGCGGCGGAAACCGGCTCGACTTCACCTGCATCGGTCCGGCGGTCAATCTCGCCGCGCGGCTGGAGAAGATCGCCGGCCGTCTCGGCCGCACCGTGGTGGCCTCGGAGCGCTTCGCCGGTATCAGCGACGGCGGCTGGAGCGATCTCGGCGAGTTTCCGATCGCGGGATTTGCCAAGGCCGAGCGGGTCTACGGCCTGTACGACGAGGCGCCGGTCGCTGCTGCGAGCTAAAGCATGATCCGGAAAAGTGCGAAGCGGTTTTCCGAAAAGATCATGCTCAAACAAAGAGCTAAGGCGCGATGACGATTCAACCTAATCTCATCGCGCCTTAGCCGCCGCGGGCGTAAGACTGCTTCAGGCCGAACGTCAGGATCGACAGTGTGATCCACAGCCGCAGCATGGCGAAGCCGAAGATGAAGACGACGTAGATCAGGTTCTTGAGCGGCTGGCCCACCATCGAGATTTGCCAGAAGTGCCAGATCGCGGTGCGGACCAGGCCCTGCCCGTAGCCGAGCGCCACATTGATCGCGCCCAGCACGAGCACCGCGGCGCCAAGCCAGAGCCCGTGCCGTCCAAGATCCTTGACCGCGGCAAACAGCGCGACGCGGCCGCCATTGGCTTCCGCATTGACGATGATCAGCAGCACCAGCGCCGCGATCGCCGCACTCCAAAATCGCCCGAGATCGGCGCCCTGATCGAATGCCATGCCATCGAGACCCCACAGCAGGTGCGGTGCAAACGACGGAAAACCGATCGCGGCAGTGGCGAGTGTCGCGATGATTATCACGAGCACGATCCGCCACAGGATCGACAGTGACAGCCTGATCTGCTCGCCCAGCGTCAATTCGCCGAGCGATGATTGGCCTCCGGCAGCCTGGATCGAGTCCCGCGCCGTGGCGAAGAAGGCGAGCAGCACGCAGACGTCGGCCAGCACCAAGGCGGGCACGATCAGGCCGGGCTTGCCGAAGCCGACGATCCGTATCGCCGTTGCCATGACGAGCCAGGGCAGGGCGGGCAACGGGCGAAATGGCCCGAACGAGGTCTCCGGGCGGGCCTTCCGCAGGGACAGTTGTTGGCGCAGCGCGACGGACATGCCGCGTTCATGCCATGCGATCCCTAAAGCACCGGTCGCCGCGATCGCTAAAATTCGCGGCAAGGCCTGTGGCAATCTGGCGCTGGCGCGCTATTCCTCGGGCTCGGTGGTGAACAGCAGCGGATAGCCCTTGGCGCGGCCGGCGTCAGTGGCCCGCGTCGCCTTGGTCTCGGCGACGTCCCTGGTGAAGACTGCGACGACGCAGACGCCGCGCTGGTGCGCGGTCAGCATCACCTTGTAGGCCTGGTCGTCGGTCATGCGGAATTCACCCTTCAGCACGGTGACGACGAATTCGCGCGGCGTGTAGTCGTCGTTGACCAGGATCACCTTGTGCAGGCGCGGCCGCTCGACCTTGGTCTTCGTCCTGGTTTTCGGCTTGACGACGGTATCTGGCATCGCACTCCCTCGCGATTGCCCCGTAAGAATACCGTCTTCAGGCGCGCCTTGGAACCGTTCGATTTGCACGGCGTCATTGCGGCAACGGCACGGCGCGTGTGGCCGCATTCGAGGCAAGCGAAGTCTGACTCGAATGTGGACGTCTAACCTGAATGTGAAGGACAGCTGATATCTGCGCTTTTCGCCGCCTGAATTGCGTGTCACCATGACACTCATACGACGGGAGGGCCGCAATGCGCTGGTATGTCTCGATCGGAGCGGTGCTTGTCGCGGGCATGTTGGCCAGCGGCGATGTGGCCGGTGTTGCCGCGCCCGGCCCGGGAACCCAGCCCGGCCATCGCCTTGCTGAAAAGGAATCCACACCGAGCGTCGACATCGAGTTGATCATCGCGGTCGACGTTTCCTATTCGATGGACATGGACGAGCTCGCGATCCAGCGCGAGGGTTATGCGCAGGCGATCGTCTCCAAGGATTTCCTGCAGGCGCTGAAGGCCGGTCCGAACGGCAAGATCTCGATCACCTATTTCGAATGGGCCGCCTCCAACGATCAGAAGATCATCATCCCCTGGCGGGTGATCGACGGCCCTGAATCGGCCGATGCGGTCGCCGCCGAGATCATGAAGACGCCGGTGCGCCGCGCCTCGCGCACCTCGATCTCCGGCGCGATCTATTTCGCGATCCCGATGTTCGACGAGAATCCGCATCGCGGCCTGCGCCGCGTGATCGATATTTCCGGCGACGGACCCAACAACAACGGCACGCCGATCACGCCCGCGCGCGACGCGGCGCTCGACAAGGGCATCGTCATCAACGGTCTGCCGATCATGGTGAAGGAACCGTCCTACTCGACGATGGATATCGAGAATCTCGACTATTACTACGAGGACTGCGTGATCGGCGGACCGGGCTCCTTCGTGGTGACGATCAAGGATCGTGAGAAGTTCAAGGAGGCGATCCGCACCAAGCTGCTGCTTGAAGTCGCCGGCCGCACCCCGGAGCGCCCGATCATGCGGACCGCCGAGAAGGAGCCGCGGGTCAATTGCCTGATCGGCGAGAAGATCTGGCAGGACCGCTGGGGGCGGTAGCGATCATGTGGACCTCGTAGGATGGGTAGAGCGCAGCGAAACCCATCAATTCATGTCTATGGCGCGAATGATGGGTTTCGCTGCGCTCTACCCATCCTACGGTTCTAACTCGCCCTACAGATCTTCTGGAGCTCACTCTCTATCGCGCGCAGCATCTGCAACGCGGCGGCATGCTCGGTCGCGCCGATCTGCCGCCAGATCTCCGTGGCGCGGCCAGCGAGGCCGCGAACCGTCACCGGAAAATTCGCGGCCTGCGCCAGCGCGCCCTTTTCGTTGATCAGATATTGCCCGTTCAGCGCAAACAGCACCTGCGCGATACAGGCCAGCGCGCGATAGGCGCAGCCGGCGATATGCGTGCTGTCGCCGCGCGGCACGGCGAGCTCGGCATTCTCGATGCTGAACAGGACTTCCCATTGAAAGCGCCGCACCAACGCATCGCGCAGGGCCGGCGGGTAGGGCGCGGTCCTCGCCTTCAGCGCCGCGACGAGGCCGTCGGGATCGTGCAGCGGATGGCACAGCGCGACCTCGCCCATCCAGATCGCCGAGCAGAAGCCGTGCGGATGGCCCGGCTGGTAGTGCATGCTGATCTCGCCGTTCCGGCAAGCATCGATGACAGCGGAGACCTGATCGATGCTGCGGTAGAGCAGGTCGACGTTGTGGCCGCCGATCGTGAGCCAGGCGCCGCCGACGATCCACGGTCCCCATTCGCCGACCGGCGTGACATGCGCAACAGCAGGATCGTCGACCAGACCCGTTACAGCTTCGCGCAGCCGATCGATAGCCGGCGCGGCGCCATCCCGATAGTAGAGGCCGATATCGGTGTCGGAGGTGTCATGCGCCGTGCCGCGCGCCCGCGAGCCGCCGAGCACGATGGCGGCGACGCCCGGTACGGCGGCGAGAACGGGAATGATGCGTGCGAGCAGCGGATCGTCGGACATGGAGTGCAGACTATAGCGAGACTGCCCGCGCTCAGCGATAGTCGCTGCGTCCTGTCAGCGCGCGAACCGCGCCACCAGCTCGACATGCGCCGTGTGGCGGAACTGATCGACCGGTGTGACGGCTGCGATCTTGTAGCCGCCGTCGATCAGGATTTTCGCGTCGCGCGCAAACGTCGCGGCGTTGCAGGACACCGCGACGATCACCGGCACCTTGCTCGCCGCCAGCTGGGTGACCTGCGCCTGCGCGCCCTGCCGCGGCGGATCGAACACGACGGCGTCGTAGTCGCGCAACTCCTGCGGCATCAAGGGGCGGCGGAACAGGTCGCGCGCCTCGGCCTTGAGCGGCTTCAATCCCGGCGTCGATTGCGCGGCCTTCTGCAGCGCGGTGATCGCACCCGTGTCGCTGTCGAATGCCGCGATCCGCGCCTTCTCCGCGAGGCGCAGCGCGAACGGACCGACGCCGCAAAACAGGTCGGCGATATGCTTGGTGCGTCCGCAATGCTCGCGAACCAGCGCGGCCAGCGTCTCCTCGCCCTTGACGGTCGCCTGCAGGAACGAGCCGGGCGGCAGCACCACCTTCGCCTTTCCGATCGCAATCTCGGGAGAGGCACGCTGCAGCACCAGCTCGCCGTGGCGTGTCAGCCGCGCCAGCCGGTGCTTCTCCGCAACGCGCGACAAAGTGGTGATCAGGCTGGTCGGCAGCGCGCCGGAGCCGCGCACGTCGATGTCGAGTCCGTTGACGGTTGCGGTCACCTGGATGTCGAGCGGCTTGCCGATCGCGATCAGCGGCTCGGCGGTGGCCCAGGCCGCCTCGAGCGCGCCGTCGAGCGCAGGATCGAGGATCGGGCAGCGATCGACAGGGATGATGTCGTGCGAACCTGCCGCGGCGTAGCCGACCTTGAGGACCTCATGGGGGCCCATGCGCCCGTGCAGCGTGATGCGGCGACGGCCCGCGCCATGGGCATCGATCAGGGCTGTGACGTCCGCCGCAATCTTCGCCTGCGCCAGCGTCTCGACCACGATGTTGCGCTTCCAGGCGTGGTAGGGCGCGTCGTTCCAGTGCTGGATTGCGCAGCCGCCGCAGACTCCGAAATGTGGACAGAACGGCGCGATGCGCTCGGGGCTTTCCCGCGCGATCCGCAGCAGCCGCCGCCGGTCGGGATGATTGCCCGGGACGTCGTCGACCTCGACCGTTTCGCCGGCCAGCGCATAAGGCACAAAGATCGATTGCGATCCCTCGATCGCGACGCCGTCGCCGCGGTGGCCGACATGGTCGATGGTGAGAAGCTCAGCCACGGCGCGCGCCGAGGAAGAATTCGATATTGCCGTCGCCGCCCGGGATCGAGGACGGGAACACCTCAATGTCGGTACAGCCCAGCGAGGCGGCAAAGGCGGCGATATCGTCGCAGATGTCCTGGTGCACCATCGCGTTGCGGATCACGCCGCGCTTGGAGTGTTTGCGCGCCGCCTCGAATTGCGGCTTGATCAGCGCCAAAAGATGCATCGGGGCGGCCGCCAGCGACAGCGCCACCGGCAGCACCAGCTTCAGCGAGATGAAGCTGACGTCGATCACCACGATGTCGGGCCGCGCCGGCAGGCGCTTGCCCTCGAAACTCCTGATGTCGGTCGCCTCCATGGAGACGATTTTCGGATGCCCCTGCAGCGAGGGATGCAGCTGGCCGTGGCCGACATCGATGGCGAACACGAGGCTCGCGCCATTGGCGAGCAGCACTTCGGTGAAGCCGCCGGTCGAGGCGCCGACATCGAGGCAGACATGGCCCTCGACGTCGATCGGATAGTGCTCGAGCGCGCCGGCGAGCTTGACGCCGCCGCGCGAGACATAGGGATGCGCCGGCTCGGCCGAGAGGGCCGCGCCCGGTGCGACGATCTCGGACGCCTTCGCGATCTGCTTGCCGTCGGCGGTGACGAGGCCGGCGTCGATGGCGGCGCGCGCTCGCGCCCGGCTTTCGAACAGGCCGCGTTCCACCAGCAGCACGTCGATGCGTTTGCCGGCGGATGCGTCGTTGTCGTTGTCGCCCGCTCTGGTCACTTCGCCGCCTGCCGGCGCTGCGCGGCAGCGAGCCGCACGCAGGCCTCGAAGGAGGTGAGGTCGTGCCAGAGGTCGGCCGACGGCTCGCGCGGGGTCACCAGCGGGCTGCCGTGCAGGTCGAGCGCGTGCATCATCATCAGATTGTCCGGCAATCCAAACTCTTCCACCGTCAGCCCCTCCGCATCGATCAGGCGTCCGTCGGATGCCGGCACGACCTGGCTGAGCCGCGCCACGCGATTGGCGTAGGACGTGGGATCGTTGGAATAGGCGAGGCACAGTTTGCCGCGTCCCGCCATGTAGCCGAGTTCGTAAACCGTGCCTGCGTCGGCACTGGGGCCGCGAAACGGCGTCAAGTTGGCGATGATGGCGTCGGCAGACTCCATCATCGCCTCGTTGCTCTTGAAGATGGTGAGCGAGACGCCGGCGGCGGTGGGATCGATGCTGTTGTCGAGCGGATACAGCCCGGTCAGCCCGTGATAGGCGCAAACCTCCGCCTTGCGGCGGCCGATCTCCACGGCATCCGGCAGGAACACGTCAGGACCTGCCAGATAGATCTTCATGGACTTGCCGGGCTGGTGCGTTTTCGAGCGAGAACCTGGAGCTTCGGTTCTGATTCAATCAAAACCGAAAATGCTCCAGTGAGCGCCGCCCGTCACGATCAGGCGAGCTTGACGGTCTCGGCCTTGTAGTCCTTGCCGAGGGTTTCGAACACCTTGGCAACGATGCTCTTGGCGTCGAGACCGGCGCGGGCATACATCGCCGCCGGCGTGTCGTGGTCGAGGAACACGTCGGGCAGGATCATCGAGCGGAACTTGAGCATGCCGCTGTCGAGCATGGCGTTGTCCGACAGGAACTGCATGACATGCGAGCCGAAACCGCCGATCGAGCCTTCCTCGATCGTGATCAGGATCTCATGGTCGCGGGCGAGCTTCATGATCATCTCTTCGTCGAGCGGCTTCATGAAGCGCGCGTCGGCGATCGTGGCGGAAAGGCCGTGCGCGGCGAGCTCGTCGGCCGCCTTCTCGCACTCGGCGAGACGGGTGCCGAACGACAGCAGCGCGACCTTCTTGCCCTCACGGATGATGCGGCCCTTGCCGACCTCGAGGGCAACGCCGACTTCCGGCATCTCGATGCCGCGGCCTTCGCCGCGCGGATAGCGCAGCGCGCTCGGACGATCGTTGATCGCAACCTGCGTCGCCACCATGTGGACCAGTTCCGCCTCGTCGGCGGCGGCCATGATCACCATGTTCGGCAGACAGCCGAGATACGCATTGTCGAACGAACCCGCGTGCGTCGCGCCGTCGGCGCCGACCAGGCCGGCGCGGTCGATCGCGAAGCGGACCGGAAGGCTCTGGATCGCGACGTCATGGACCACCTGGTCATAGCCGCGCTGCAGGAAGGTCGAATAGATCGCGCAGAACGGCTTGTAGCCTTCGGTGGCGAGGCCGGCGGCGAAGGTCACCGCGTGCTGCTCGGCAATGCCGACGTCGAAGGTGCGGTCCGGGAACGCCTTGTTGAAGATGTCGACGCCGGTGCCCGACGGCATCGCCGCGGTGATGGCGACGATCTTGTCGTCCTTCTCGGCTTCCTTGACGAGGCTCTGGCCGAACACGTTCTGGTAGGCCGGCGCATTCGGCTTGGCCTTGGCCTGGGTGCCGGTCGCGACGTCGAACTTGACCACGGCGTGGTACTTGTCGGCGGAGGCTTCGGCCGGGCCGTAGCCCTTGCCCTTCTGGGTCACGACGTGAACCAGGATCGGCCCGGTCTCCATGTCGCGGACGTTCTTCAGCACCGGCAGCAGATGGTCGAGATTGTGACCGTCGATCGGGCCGACATAGTAGAAGCCGAGTTCCTCGAACAGCGTGCCGCCGTCCATCATGAAGCCGCGGGAATATTCCTCGACGCGGTTGGCGCGGTTGGCGAGGATCTTCGGCAGGCGCTTGTTGATCTGCTTGGCGGCCTCGCGCAGCGAGCGGTAGGTCTTGCCGGAGTAGAGGCGCGACAGATAGGCGCTCATCGCGCCGACCGGCGGCGCGATCGACATGTCGTTGTCGTTAAGGATCACGATCAGGCGCGAGTTCATCGCGCCGGCGTTGTTCATCGCCTCATAGGCCATGCCCGCCGACATCGCGCCGTCACCGATCACGGCGATAACGTTGTTCTTGCCGCCGGAGAGATCGCGCGCCACGGCCATGCCGAGGCCGGCCGAAATCGAGGTCGAGGAGTGCGCGGCGCCGAACGGATCGTAGTCGCTCTCGGTGCGCTTGGTGAAGCCGGAGAGGCCGCCGCCGGTGCGTAGCGTGCGGATGCGGTCGCGGCGTCCGGTCAGGATCTTGTGCGGGTAGGCCTGGTGGCCGACGTCCCAGATCAGGCGGTCGCGCGGGGTGTCGAAGATGTAGTGGATGGCGGTGGTCAGTTCGACCACGCCGAGGCCGGCGCCGAAATGGCCGCCGGTCACCGACACCGCGTCGATGGTTTCCTGGCGCAGCTCGTCGGCAACCTGCTGCACCTGCTCGACCTTCAGCTTGCGCAGGTCATCCGGCGTGTGAATAGTGTCAAGAAGCGGCGTCTTACTAAATGTGGTCACAGCGAATTTCCAATTTTTGCCTGTCGGAACGAACCGCCCGACGCGAGATGGGATGGCGCGCACACCGCGCAGCGAATGCCAGACACTGGGTGCCGCCCCGGCAGGCCGGTGCCTGGTTGTAAGCCTAGATTCACTCCGGATTGGACCACGTGATATGCATCACCTTGGTCGCTCTTCACCCGTCCCGGTTCAGTTTTGTCGAACCATTTGAGATGCATGCCGCCCGAAAAGTCGGGCTGCCCGCCACTCTCAAATGCCCATAGAACTGGAAGCATTACACCAAAGCCGCAGCCAAAGCCAACCCGATAGGGGGCGCAGGGTTCCTATGCGGCGCGCTGGAAAAACCTAGTCTTTTCAATGCTTGGGTGTGGGCTGGGTTCCAGTTCGCCTAATTTGGCGGCAGCCGGCCGGGCCGGCTCGGCCTGATTCGCAGCCGTACCCGACCCCGCGGGTAGCCCCGGAGGTTTACGGGTGGCTGGAAATGCGCGGCAACAATTGCCCGCCATGGCGGCCATCGCGCCGCACGATCGAGGTCGTCGGTAGCGCTACTGCACGTCGAGCGGCTCGGTGCCGGTCGGCTGGCCCGAGGCGTCGGTGGTGATCTTGTCGACGCGGGCTTCGGCCTGACGCAGCAGTTCCTCGCAGCGCCGTTTCAGTGCCTCGCCGCGCTCATAGATCGCGACCGATTCCTCAAGCGGGACCTTGCCGTCCTCGAGCCGCTTGACGATCGATTCGAGTTCCTCGATCGCGCGTTCAAAGGAGAGCTTCTTCACGTCGGCTTGGGTGTTCTCGGCCATTCTTGCGTTCCCGATTGCGTGGATCAGATCGCAACCTGATCTTGTCGTCCAAACATGACCTGTCGCAGGCCATGCTCGCCCCGGCGCAGAATCAATCGAATTTTTGCGGGCGTATTGTGGCGGGGATTTACCCGTCCATCAATGCGGTGACGTGAGATGCCACCGACTCTTTCAGGCCCTGCAGGTCGTAGCCGCCTTCCAGGACGGAGACGACGCGGCCGCCGGCGCTCTTGTCGGCGAGATCCATCAGCTTGCGCGTGACCCAGCCGAAATCCTCGCCCGTCAGGTTGATCGAGGCCAAGGGATCGCGGTGATGCGCGTCGAAGCCCGCCGAAATGACGATAAGTTCGGGGGAGAACTTCTCCAGCTGCGGCAGGATCAGGTTCTCGAAAGCGGAGCGGAACTTGGCGCCGCCGTCGCCGGGCGCCAGCGGCGCGTTGACGACAGTGTCGTGCTCGCCACGCTCGCCGGCGGCCCCAGTGCCTGGGAACAGCGGCATCTGGTGCGTCGAGCAATACATCACGGTCGGGTCGGCCCAGAAGATATCCTGCGTGCCGTTGCCGTGATGGACGTCGAAATCGATGATTGCGGCGCGCTTGATGCCGTATTTGCGCTGCGCGTGGCGGGCGGCGATCGCGGCATTGTCGAAGAAGCAGAAGCCCATCGGCGTCGATTTCTCGGCGTGGTGCCCGGGCGGGCGCACCGCGACGAACGCGTTTTGATGCTTGCCCTCCATCACCGCATCGGTGGCGGCCACCGCGCCGCCGACGCCGCGCATCACCGCTTCCCAGGTGCCCGGCGACATCGAGGTGTCGCCGTCGATATAGATCATGCCCGAGGTCGGCGCGATGTGGCGGAGTTCGCCGACATAGTGCTCGCCGTGACAGAGCAGCACGGTGTCGAGGTCGCCTTCCGGCGCGGAATCGCGCACCAGCGCCTTGAAGCGATCCTCGCCGAGCACCTCGGCGACCGCCCGCAGCCGGTCGGGGCGTTCGGGATGTCCGGGAGGCGTCAGGTGGTCGAGACAGGCGGAATGCGTCAGAAGCAGTGTCATGCAAATTCCCGGCGCAATCGATGCGCGTGCGAGGGCGCATGATCCGGAAAAGTGCGCAGCGGTTTTCCGACCAAGATCATGCAAGAGCAGGCCCTAATCTAGGCCGTCAGCGGCGTTCCGGAAAGGGCCGCGTTTGATCTCGCTGTTCCGGTGCTCGTTCTTCGACACCTTGCCAAGGTCTCTGAGAGTCCGCCCGCCTGATCCCCGAACTCGTCATGCCCGGCCTTGTGCCGGGCATCCACGTCCTTGGTCCGAAGGCGCTAACGCTAGAGAGAAGTGGATGGCCGGGACAAGCCCGGCCATGACGAAGACGAGTTTGCCGGTCAGTTGATCCGCTCGATCCGCTTGCCTGCCGTTGGGCCTACCGGGCTGTTGGCCTTGAAGTAGGCATAGAGCGCATCGACGTCGTAGATGCCGAACTGCTGCGCGGTTCCTTGCTTGAACACCGTGAAGCCGTCGCCGCCCTCGGCGAGATAATTGTTCACGGTGACGCGGTAGCTCGCGGCCGGGTCGATCGGCTTGCCGTCCAGCGACATCCGTGCGGCGATGATGCGCGCGCCATCGGGCTTGCTCGCATCCCACGCATAGGAGAACCCCTTCGAGACCTGGAGGGCGCGCGGCCGCTTCGGATCGGCCCATTGCTGCTCCAGCGCGTCCTTGAGCTGCTTGCCGGTCAGCGTCATCGTCACGAGCTGGTTGCGGAACGGCTGGCTTGCAAAGATATCGGCATAGGTCACCGCGCCATCCTCGCGCTTGACGATGTCGGTGCGCACGCCGCCGGGATTGGTGAAGGCGATCACCGCGCCGCCATTCGGTTCAGCGCTGGTTGCAAGCAGCTGTGCATCGGCGACGATGTCGCCGAGCGGGCTCTCGCCAGTTTCGGCAGGTGTACGCGACAGCGTTTCGGTGACCGAGCCTGCCGCGCGGCTCGCGATCGGCGCGGCCAGCCGGTCGTAGGATTCCAGCAGCGCGCTCTGCTCGGGATCCTTGGCCGTGCCGGCGATCCGCACGATGGTGTTGGCGGCCCTGGCGCTGATCACGTCATGGCTGTTCGGATCAAGCTGAAGGTCGATCGCGGTGACCAGGGTGCCGTATTTGTCGCCGGAGGTGACGAGCCGTCCGTCGATCTCGCAGACATAGGCCTGGTGGGTGTGGCCGGAGACCACGACGTCGACCGCGCGATCGAACTTCTTGACGATGTCGACAATCGGCCCGGAGATCCCTGGACATTCATTATAGTCGCCGGTCGGAAAGCCGCCTTCGTGGATCAGCACCACGATCGCCTCGACGCCCTTCGCCTTCAGCTCGGGGACCAGCGCATTGACGGTCTCGGCCTCGTCGCGGAAATCGAGGCTTGCGACGCCGGCCGGCGACACCAGGTTCGGGGTGTTCTTCAGCGTCAGCCCGATGAAGGCCACTGCAATGCCGTCGAATTGCTTGATCTCGTAGGGCGGAAATACCGGCTTGCCGGTCGCCTTGTCGATCGTGGAGGCGGCGAGATAGCGGAATTTGGCTCCTGTGAACGGGTGCGGCCCCTGGCATTTGTCGATCTGATGGCAGCCGCCATTCTGCATCCGCAGCAGCTCGTCCTTGCCCTCGTCGAATTCGTGATTGCCGACCGAGGAGATCGCAAGCCCCATCAGCGAGAGCGACTCGATGGTCGGCTCGTCGTGAAACATCGCCGACAGGAACGGGCTTGCGCCGATCAGGTCGCCGGCCGCAACGAAGATGTTGTTCTTGTGGCCCTCGCGCAGCTGCTTGACGACGGTGGCCATCCGCTCGGCGCCGCCGGCGGGCTCCATGATCTTCCTGGTCGCGTCAGCGGGGTCGGTGATGCGGATGCCGCCCGGCGGCGGCCGCAGATAGCCGTGGAAATCGTTGATCGCGAGAATGCGCAGGCTCACCGGCTCCGCGGCGTACGCCGGGCAGGGGCTTGCTGCGGCCAGTCCGAACGCGCAGAGCGCGGCGAGAGGGGAAAGGCGGGGCTGTCTCATGACCTGTCCATGGAGCACGGGATCATGGCGCCGCGCCACTACAATTTTGCGACGCTTCGTTTCAATCCTTCGGGCGAGCCATGAATGCCTTGAACGCCTCGACTGCTTCCTCGGAGCGCATCCGTTCGCTGAATAGATGGTTCTCCTGCTCGATGCGGCGGGTGACGTCCTCCGGCGGCAGCCGGATCAGGCGCCGCGAGATCGCCACCGCCTCGGCCGGCAGCGCGCAGATCTCGCGCGCCACCTTGTGCGCCTCCACCTCGGCATGCCCCGGCGCCACCACGGTATTGACGAAGCCGGCGACGCGGGCGTCGTCGGCCGACATGGTGCGGCCCATCACCAGCATCGCGAAGGCACGCTGGTGGCCCATCATGCGCGGCATCAACAGGCTCGAGGCGCCTTCCGGCACCAGGCCGAAATTGGAGAACGGCGTCGAGAACAGCGCGGTCTTGCTGGCGAGCACATAGTCGCAGTGAAACAGCATGGTGGTGCCGATGCCCATCGCGACGCCGTCGACGGCGGCGATGATCGGCTTCACATTGTGGGCCAGCGAATACAGGAACTTGACGAGGTCGGAGGCCGGCGGCGTCTCACTGGTCGAGGTGCCCTGCGCGAGCAGGTCCTCGATGTCGTTGCCCGCAGTGAACACGCCGGAGCCGCCGGTGATGATCAGGCAGCGGATCTTCGGATTGTTCTGCGCCTTGTCGATCGCGTCGCTGATCGCGCGAAACATCTCCTGGGTGATCGCGTTCTTCTTTTCGGGCCTGCGCAGCCGGATCACGCGCGTGGCGGCTTCGTCGGTCACTATGACATGCGCGGTCATCGAGCGGTCCCAGGGTCGGCCGGCATCGTCGCCGGTGGAGGTCGTGCCGCCATCCTACATGATCCGGTGCAAGCCCCAAGAGCTCCAGCGTGTTCCGGGCCGCTTTTCCCCGTAGGCGAGCATGAGAGCGGCGCAATGCAGATAACCGGAATCTTGCGATTCCGGGCAGGGGACGTTGGTCGTAGGCCGGACGCGCACGGCGATGCTGCCTTCCGCCCGCGCCACGATGACGCCGATGCTGCCCGCCCGCCGCGCCCGTGGCGCTCGCGACGAGTTTAACTTCCCCGCGAGAAACATTCCGCTGTTCGCGGCATTCCCCCTTTACTGACAGGCCGAACAGACCTCGACACGTCGTTGTCGTGGTTCCGCGTTCGGCTGACTTGAGGAGAGCGGCGGCATGCAGATCTCCGGACGTTTGGAACTATCGCGGCGCCGTCTGTTGATTGTTGGGGCCGCCTCGCTTGCGGCGTCGTCGATCGCGACGCCGCCGCCTGCGGCCGCCCAATCTGCCCCGACCGGAGCGCCCGTGATGACGAGAGTATCCTTTGACGTGAACGGCGAAACCCACCAGCTCGAGCTCGACACCAGGACCACGCTGCTCGATGCCCTGCGCGAGCACCTGCATCTGACCGGCACCAAGAAGGGCTGCGACCACGGCCAATGCGGCGCCTGCACGGTGATCGTCGACGGCCGGCGGATCAATTCCTGCCTGACGCTCGCCGTGATGCATCAGGGCGACGAGATCACGACGATCGAGGGGCTCGGCACGCCGGACGGGTTGCATCCGCTGCAGGCGGCATTCGTCGAGCATGATGGCTATCAATGCGGCTATTGCACGCCGGGCCAGATCTGCTCGGCGGTCGCAGTGCTTGCCGAGGTCAAGGCCGGCATCCCGAGCCATGTCACGGCGGATCTGAATGCGCCGCTGCGACTGACCAATGCCGAGCTCCGCGAGCGCATGAGCGGCAACATCTGCCGCTGCGGCGCCTATTCCAACATCGCCGAGGCGATCAGCGAGGTCGCCGGGAGGAGCGCATGAGATCATTCAGCTATGAGCGCGCCGCCTCGCCGGGCGCGGCGGCCGCAGCCGCCGCCGGCACCGCGAACGCCAAGTTCATCGCCGGCGGCACCAATCTGCTCGACCTGATGAAGCTCGAGATCGAGACGCCGGCGCATCTGATCGACGTCAACGACCTGGCGCTCGACCGCATCGAGGAGACCGCGGACGGCGGCTTGCGGATCGGCGCGCTGGTGCGCAACACCGATCTCGCCGCCGATATACGCGTGCGGCGGGGCTACGGCGTGCTGTCGCGCGCGCTGCTCGCCGGCGCCTCCGGCCAGCTGCGCAACAAGGCGACGACCGCGGGCAATCTGCTGCAGCGGACGCGCTGTCCCTATTTTTACGACACCAATCTGCCCTGCAACAAGCGCAAGCCCGGCAGCGGCTGCGCCGCGATCGGCGGCTTCAGCCGCCAGCATGCGGTGGTCGGTGTGAGCGACGCCTGCATCGCGACCCATCCGAGCGACATGGCGGTGGCGATGCGCGCGCTCGACGCCGTCGTCGAGACGGTGCGGCCCGACGGCACCACGCGCAGCATCCCGATCGCCGAGCTGCATCGTCTGCCCGGCGACAGCCCCGAGATCGAAACCAGCCTGGTGCCGGGCGAGCTGATCACCGCGGTGGTGCTGCCGAAACCGGTCGGCGGCGCGCAGGCCTATCGCAAGGTGCGCGACCGCGCCTCTTATGCCTTTGCGCTGGTCTCGGTTGCCGCGATCGTGCAGCGCGACGGCACCGGCCGCGTCGCGCTCGGCGGCGTGGCGCACAAGCCGTGGCGCGTCGAGGCGGCGGAGGCGGAATTGCCTGCTGGCGCCAAGGCCGTCACCGCGCGCCTGTTCGCCGATGCGAAGCCGACCAAGGACAATGCGTACAAGCTGCCGCTCGCCGAGCGAACGCTGGCGGCGGTGCTGCGCGAGGCCAGGGCTTGAGATCCAGGGCTTAAGAAGAGGGCCTGACATCATGCGTTTTGAACATCCCGCCGCCTTCAATCCGATCGACCAGCTCAAGGTGATCGGCCACCCGACCAGCCGGATCGAGGGGCCGCTGAAGACCACCGGCACCGCGCCTTACGCCTATGAGCGGCACGACGTCGCGGCCAACCAGGCTTATGGCTACGTGGTCGGTTCGGCGATCGGCAAGGGGCGGATCGGTTCGATCGATCTCGAGGCGGCGAAGGCTGCACCGGGCGTGCTCGCCATCGTCACATCGGACAATGCCGGCAAGCTCGGCAAGGGCGAGCGCAATGCGGCGCCGCTGCTCGGCGGGCCCGAGATCGCGCATTATCACCAGGCCGTCGCCGTCGTCGTCGCCGGGACCTTCGAGCAGGCGCGGGCCGCGGCGCAGCTGGTCCGCATCGACTACGTGAAAGGCGACGGCAAGTTCGATCTCGCCGCGGAGCGGGACAAGGGCGTCACGCCGCACCCGTCATTCGGCGGCCCGGCCGATACCGCCGTCGGCAATTTCGCCGCCGCCTTCGCTGGTGCGCCCGTACAGCTCGACGCCACCTACACCACGCCCGATCAGGGCCACGCGATGATGGAGCCGCATGCTTCGATCGCGGCCTGGGACGGCGACAAGCTCACGGTCTGGACCTCCAACCAGATGATCGCCTGGGGCGCCGAGGACATGGCGAAGACGCTCGGCATCCCCAGGGAGAATGTCCGTCTGGTGTCGCCCTATATCGGCGGCGGCTTCGGCGGCAAGCTGTTCCTGCGCGCCGAGGTGCTGCTCGCCGCGCTCGGCGCCCGCGCGGCCGGCCGGCCGGTCAAGGTCGCGCTGCAACGTCCGCTGATGTTCAACAACACGACGCACCGTCCGGCGACGATCCAGCGCATCCGCATCGGCGCCGAGCGCGACGGCAAGATCACCGCGATCGGCCACGAAAGCTGGTCCGGCAACGTCAAGGACGGCGAGCCGGAGATGGCGGTGAGCCAGACGCGGCTGCTGTATGCCGGCGCCAGCCGGATGACGGCGACGCGGCTTGCGGCGCTCGATCTGCCGGAGGGCAATGCGATGCGCGCGCCCGGAGAAGCCTCGGGCATGATGGCGCTCGAGATCGCGATCGACGAGCTCGCCGACAAGCTCGGGATCGACCCGGTCGTGCTGCGCATCAGCAACGACACCCAGGTCGACCCCGAGCATCCGGAGCGGCACTTCTCGCAGCGGCAACTGGTGCAGTGCCTGAGCGATGGCGCGGCGCGGTTCGGCTGGGACAAGCGCAATCCGAAACCCGGCGCGGTCCGCGACGGGCGCTGGCTGGTCGGAATGGGCGTCGCCGCGGCGTTCCGCAACAATCTCGTGACCAAATCGGCGGCGCGCGTCCGTCTCGACCAGCAGGGCATCGTGACCGTTGAGACCGACATGACCGACATCGGCACCGGCTCCTACACCATCATCGCGCAGACCGCGGCCGAGATGATGGGCGTGCCGCTCGAGAAGGTCGCGGTGCAGCTTGGCGATTCCGACTTCCCGGTGTCCTGCGGCTCGGGCGGGCAGTGGGGCGGCAACAATTCCACCGCCGGTGTCTACGCCGCCTGCACCAAGCTGCGCGAGGCCATTGCGCAGAAGCTCGGCTTCAATTCCGAGGAGGCGGTGTTTGCCGACGGCGTGGTCCGCTCCGGCAATCGCAGCGTGCCGCTGGCGCAGGCCGCCGGCGGCGGCGACCTCGTGGCGGAGGATGCCATCGAATACGGCGATCTCGCGAAAACCTACCAGCAGTCGACCTTCGGCGCGCATTTCGTCGAGGTCGGCGTGGACGCCGACACGGCTGAAATCCGGGTGCGGCGGATGCTTGCGGTCTGCGCGGCGGGCCGCATCCTCAATCCGAAGGCGGCGCGCAGCCAAGTGATCGGCGCGATGACCATGGGTGTCGGCGCGGCGCTGATGGAGGATCTCGTCGTCGACAGGCGTCATGGCCTGTTCATTAATCACGACCTTGCTGCCTACGAGGTGCCGGTCCATGCCGACATCCCGCATCAGGAGATGATCTTCCTCGACGAGACCGATCCGATCTCATCGCCGATGAAGGCCAAGGGCGTCGCCGAACTCGGCATCTGCGGCGTCGCCGCCGCGGTCGCCAATGCGGTCCACAACGCGACCGGCGTTCGCGTGCGCGACTATCCGATCACGCTCGACAAGCTGCTCTCAGGGATGCCGGAGCCGGCGTAGCGCGGGACGCTTCACCTCGCCCCGCGTGCGGGGAGAGGCATAGGCCGCCGTTGGCGGCCGTTCCCAAGAACGCTGAAGCAGAGCTTCAGCTATGACGCATCGCTAGATGCGTTCCGGGTGAGGGGGAGTCTCCGCGAACACAGCTATCACCGTTTACACGGAGACAGCCCCTCACCCCAACCCTCTCCCCGTGAAGAACGGGAGAGGGAGCACAGCGAAGTCGGGGGCGCTGTTCTGCCTAAGCGCTCTAATCGCGACCGACGAACGAGCCGATACCCCGGCCGATCGTGGCGCCGTGCTGAAATAGCGCGCCGAGGTGATCGCCGGGCACCGACATCGCAGCGAGGCCGTTTTCCGCGGCGAAGCGCTGCATCGGCGCATGCGGTCCGTCGTCCTGTCCGTTCCACAGCAGCACCGGCACGCGCGAGGACAGCACCGCGTCCTTTGCGCCATCGACCTGGCCGAGCGCATTGAAGCAGGCACGCACTCCGCCTTCGATATCCGGCGTCACCCATTCGGCGAGCTCCGGCACGGTGCGGCGGGCAAAGGTGATGAAGGCGCCGTAGGTCAGCGGGCCGGCATTACCGCGCGGCAGTCCGGTGAGAAAGTCCCAGCCGCCGATCGCCAGCGACGCCAGCCGTGCCGGGAAAAACCGGGCGACACCGACCGCGACCCAGCCGCCCATCGAGTGTCCCACCACATGGGCGCGCTCGTCGCCGAGATCGTCGATCACGGCGACGATGTCGCCGGCGCGCTGTGCTTGGTTATAAAGCGCCGGATCGGCGGGCTTGTCGCTCAGGCCGTGGCCGAGCGAATCGACGCAGACGACACGAAAGCGATCGGCAAGCGCGTCGACCACACCGCATTGCTTCCAGCTCGCGGCGTCGAGCAAGAGACCGTGCTGCAGCACGATCAGCGGCCCGGATCCCTCGACGGTGTAATGGATACGCTGGCCCCGGTGATTGGCGAATGGCATTGATAGAGTTCCCCACGTTTTACCAGAGGTGAGCGTGGAGGCGTCGGGTTTCAAGACCTCGTTCCGGATCAGGAACCGCATCGCCGATGGCGGGCGGAACCTCGCCTTCAGCCGCCCCACACGGTGGCTTCGCTCCAGCCGAGATCCCTGAACTCGGCTGCCCGGAGCGGGGCTTCGCCGGCGGCGAAGAATTCGTCGAGCTGCGGCGGCTTCACTGCAGTTTCCGAGAGCATCGCATGGGCCTGGCCGCGATGATGAATCTGGTGCTGAAACAGATGCATCAAGAGGCGGTCGCGCCGCTCGGTCTGCACGCTCGTGTCGCGATTGATCTTCACCACATCATCGAGCCGCTCAGCCGTCAGCGCATCGCAGTGCACGATCAGCCGCTGATCGATCGCGCGCTGGGCGTCTTTCAGCGCGGCGACTGACGGGTAGGGTACCTCGTTGGCCCACGCCTTCGGCCCCAGCCAGCCGCCCTCGAGCGCATCAGTGTAGAAGAGATCGATGACATGAATGTGGTTGAGCGTCGCCTGAAGGCTCGGGAAGAACCCGGTCCGCGCGGCGGCGAACTCCGCCTGGCTGAGACCCGCGCAGGCCGTGAGCAGGCGGTGATTGGCCCAGGCATTATTGTACGCAAAAGCGCGAAAGGTCTGAACGAGGCCTGCTTGCATATCGGTCCTCACTGGATTGACTGTTTCAGGCAGGTGCACCGGCCAGCCGGCCGACCTGCGACAGTGATCGTGGTGCTTGCGTTGGTGACTTGATCCTCGCATAGCTAATCCATCGTGGTGCACTTCATCCGAAGGCGGCAGCAGATGCAACTGGCAAAGAACGTGATCGACGTCGGCCTTTCCTTCAACGATCTCGAACCGATGCTGCGGTTCTGGCAGCAGGAGGCCGGACTTCGCTTCGATCATGTGCAGCCGATCCGCCGCGGGCAGAAGCAGTACCGGCACGACGCGCAAGGTTCGGTCATCAAGCTCAACCATCATGTCGAGCCGCTGCCGGATGTGGCGCCGAGCGGCTATCGCGAACTGATCATTGCGCGCGCGGGCGTCGACGCACCGCAACGCATGGCCGACCCCGACGGCAACAGCGTTTGCCTGGTTACGCCGGGACATGACGGCATCACCCAGATCGCTGTCATGTTGGCGGTGCGCGACCTTGCCGCGCATCGCAGGTTCTACGGCGACATCCTCGGCTTCACCGAGCAGTCCTGGTCTGATGGTCCGGCGTTTCGCCTCGGCGACAGTCTGATCCTGCTCAGGGAAGATCGCGCCGCAACCGTCGATCCGGTTCGGGGCGCGCGCGGCTGGCGCTACATCACGCTGCAGGTCGCCGACATCGACGCCGTGCATGACGAGCTGCGCGCCAAGGGCGTGCGGGAAGGCCTTGCGCCGGTGACGCTCGGCGAGGTCGCACGGATCTCCATGATCCTCGATCCCGATGGCAACTGGATCGAACTGTCCCGCCGCGCATCGATCGTTGGAAGCCTGTCCAACCGCTAGGCAGCAAATTTTCTGCCCGCCCGGGCGGCGCCGATGATATGATTCCGCAAGTGCATCCAATTTGATGATCGCTTTATGCAGTCGATTTTCGGGCCGCGGCGGGTTCATCGATCGATTCCACGAGCGGTTATCGGCTCGGCTTGCTTGCTGCTGTTTGTCCCCGTCGCAAGCGCCCAACCTCCCGGCAATCCAGCGGTAACGCCCTCCGCGCAGCGCGCAGAGCCGGCGCAGGCAGAAACATCGCAAACGGAAACGTCTCGTCCGGATAGCAACGCCGGAGTGCGCAACGCTGAGGCCGATCGGTCGGCGTCCGATCAGCAATCGTCATCCGTTCCGTCGCCGGCGCCGACACCTTTTCGTCCAAAGCCCGATGGGCCGCAGCAGTACTGCAAGGCGTTGGAGGAGGCTGCGTTAGAGAACGGCTTGCCGCCGGATTTCTTCGTCCGGCTGATCTGGCAGGAAAGCAATTTCGATCCCAACTCGGTCAGTTCGGCCGGCGCTCAGGGGATCGCCCAGTTCATGCCCGGTACTGCGCGGTGGCGCGGTCTGGCCGACCCGTTCGAGCCATTGCCTGCCTTGCAGGAATCCGCACGTTGGCTCCGCGAGCTGCGCGCGCAGTTCGGCAATCTCGGCCTTGCGGCGGCTGCCTATAATGGTGGTCCACGGCGGGTCCAGGATTGGTTGGCGGGACGTGGAAACCTGCCGGGCGAAACGCGCGCCTATGTCCGGATCATCACCGGCAAGTCTGCCGAGGAATGGGCGCAGGGTTCGCTCGAGGATCGGGTCCACACCGACGCGGCCATGGCCTGCAGTGACATCGTGCGCGGCATGCTCGTTCGGGCGCTTCCAGCGGGGCCAAGAGAGTCCGCGACAATCGCGCAGCAAGCTGCGTGGGGGCCCTGGGGACTTCAATTGGCCGGCGGCCCGTCGCAATCGCGCGTACTCGCCGACTACCAGCAACTTCAGAAACGATTTGCATCCGTGCTCGGCGATCGCGCACCGCTCGTTCTGAGATCGCGCATGGCCGGGCCAGGCTCGGCCACCTGGTATCTGCTCCGGGTCGCCGAGACGACCCGTGAGCGAGCTAATCAGCTGTGCGCCCGGTTGGAGGCAGTCGGCGGGCGCTGCCTGGTGTTTCGGAATTAGGTGGCGCACGTTGCAGGTCGCAGCGACCGACGGCGTGATGAGGGCTAATTGGCGACGGAGCCCTCGACCGCAAATGTGTGGTACCTCGCGTATTTCTCGCCGACCGCCCGAACCTGCACGTAGGCCGGATCGTGTCGCCAGGCCCAAAGCGCCTCCATGCTCGGATACATGTAGATGACGACGCGCTTGGGTGGATCTCCATCGACGGCAACGACCTGTGAACCGGTTGCCGCCGCGCCGGCAGCCGCGATCAGCTTGCCGCCATGCGCCTTGATGATCTCCTTCGCCTTCGGGAGATATTCCCTGGCATAACCATCGGGGTCGGTGACCTCGATTTGGCCGATCAGATAGGCGGGCGGCCTGGCTTCGCCATGCAGCGCTTCGGTGCCAAGAGCGCCGATAGCGGTGCAACTCAACATGACCAGAGCCATCTTGCCTCCAAAATTCATGGGAGCTCCTCCGATGCCGTGCCGGTGCCGCAAGCCGCAGCCTGGCAGGACTCTCCACGAGGCTTGGAAATACGTCCAATACATATATTTTCTCGAACCTTATGCTCGAATGGTATAAGCGGGCATGAACCTTCAACAGGCCCTCACGTTCTTGACGGTGGCCGAGCTCGGCACGGTCTCAAAGGCCGCTTTGCGGTTGCGTGTCGCCCAACCCGCTCTGTCCAGGCAAATCATCGGTCTCGAACGGGAGCTCGGCTTGCAGCTCTTCGATCGCGTCGGGCGCCGACTTCTATTGACCGGCGAGGGCGAACAGTTGATTGCGGGCTGCCGTCTGCTGCTTAACAGCGTCAATTCCTTGAAGGAGCAGGCTCAGCTGCTTCGCCAGGGAGATACCGGGGTCCTAAGGATCGCCGGCTCGCCGCAACACATCGAAAGCGTGCTGTCGAAATTTCTGCACCGGTACGCGGAGCGATATCCCGGGGTCGAGATCAGGATCAGGGAGGGGACGGGCAGCGAAATATTGGCGATGCTTGAACGCGGCGAAGTTCATCTCGGCCAAAATTTGCTGCACGCCGTCAGACTGAACGAACAGCACTTCGGCAGCCTTCCGCTTGGATCCGTGCAGTTACTGGCTGCTTGCCATCCGTCGATGCCACTTGGTCCCCGTCGCACAATCGAGATCGCTGACCTCGCCGAACTTCCGTTGCTGCTGCTGGACAGCGGGTTCGGATTTCGCCGTGCTTTCGATGCGGCAAGCCGTATGGCGGGCCTGAAAGCGAAGATCATGTTCGAGAGTCGCAGTCCGCACACCTTGCTGGCACTCGCCGAGGCGGGGCACGGCGTCGCGATCGTTCCCTCCCAGCTTCAGTGCTGGCGCTACGAATTAAGGATTGTTGGTCTCACGCACAGGCGCCGCGTGTTGCAGGAGCCTCTGACCATCTCATGGGACAAGCGGCGTCCGTTGCCTCGTTTCGCGACCGATTACTGTGCAATGCTGGCAGCGCATATGCGGGAGACGTTTCCGATCACGCGCCCGACGGAACCGGCAGCGGCAAAAGCAAGTGTTCAGACGCGCGCCAGGCGAGTTCCACGCAAGGCGAAAAGTTCGCGCGGTTGAATATCGCGATTTGCGTCCGCGTCACCGATCACCGAGTTGCGCGGCGGCGCAAGCCCTTACGCGAAACATGGTTCGGTTTATCGGAACGGCAGCTCGGTGAAGCTCCGCTCGCCCCGATCGACGGCGCTTCCGAGCTTGCCCTAGCGGATTAAGTGTGTATGCTTCTGGCGTTCGATTTGCCGTTGTGCCTTGTTGAATGGTCAAAGCGGCCCTTTTCCAAAGAACATCGTCGGTTGAAGGATGATGCGGAACCAAGCGCGAATTCACGTGCGTCCGCTTTGGAGAAGATAAATGCCTACAGGTACTGTGAAGTGGTTCAACGGCCAGAAGGGCTTCGGTTTCATTCAGCCCGATGATGGCACGAATGACGTGTTCGTTCACATCAGTGCTGTCGAGCGGGCCGGACTTGGCGGTCTCGCCGAGGGCCAGAAGCTGTCGTTCGAACTCAAGGTCGACAAGATGCGTGGCAAGACCAGCGCCGAAGATCTTCGGCTGGCTTGAATCGATCTGTTATTCCACGGATGTACTGGGATGACAGCCGCGGCCCGCTCGATCCTCTGATGGGTTGAGCGGGTCTCGCTGCTTTTCAAAGGGCTCATTCGCCCATGGCCAAGAAGCCGGAAGAACTTTCTGCCGAGCGCCTGGCCAAGGCCCAGCGCCAGCGGCTTGCCGCCGAGGCCGGCGCGCAGGCAATCGCTGAGGTCGAGCGCGACGCGATCGCCGTGCGCAAGAACATGGTGCGTCTGCGGGCTCTCCGTGAAGCGCGTGACGCCGAGGCGGCCGCGCAGGCTGGCTCTGCACCCGCAACCGCGGCATCTGTGGCTGCCAAGAGAACCAAACGGGTCAAGCGTATCGTGCGCTAAGCCGCGCAATCACGCACGTCTCCGAGTCCGTCGCTGATACGAAGCGGACCTGTTGTTTCGCGGCCTCGGCCGCTACGTTCACGTCGCGAAGCCTGGCCGTTGCCCGAACTATTTGGGACGATCGGCTTCCTTCCTGTTCGCCGCCTTCAGTCTGATTCTGATGTAGTCAGTGACATCGCCGGCCGCATCACGCAGATCCTGTTCCGTCAGGCCTTGCTGTCCCGCCATCTCGATGCACCGGCGCGCCAACTCGGCAACATCCTGCGAGGCACCCGGCGTTCCATACTGCTCGGCAGCGTGGACGCTGTTTTCAATCCAGAAATCAAGGAACTCTCTCGCTTTTGCGGTCATGACTCACCCGGACGGCTCGCGCGCCACTGTCCTCACCGGCCACATTCCCAGGTCTTCGCAGGAACAATCGAGAGCCGGGGTAAATTACCATGCCGATGACGCGCTATTATTTCGATCTTCGTGACGGCGGCGGCCTGGCGATCGACGAAGAGGGCATGGAGATGTCCAACTTCGGTGCGGTTCAGGAGGAGGCTGCGCGCGCCTTGGCCGACGTAATTCGGGATTCCCTTCGCGGTCACAATTTCCATCAGATTGCCATCGAGGTCCGGGACGGCGACGGGCCCGTGCTTGAGGTGGCTATCGCTTGGCGCAGTTGCCGGCTGGATTCTTGAGTTTGGCTGCGCAGCGCGGCAGCTAGCACCTTGTGATACCCAGACTGAGACTGACCTGAAACAGCGGCCCTTCGTCCGTCCGGACCTCAAACGCCAGCAGCCTGTGTTTGCCCAAAGGCAGGTTCTCCTTGGCTATGCTGAGCAATGACTGCATCGCTTCGTGCGCGGCAGTTTCCTCGTCGCGTAGCTCGATGCCCTGTTTGTCGGCATAGAGTTGCTCGCCGTTGCGGATATCGAAATAGTAGCGGGTTGCCATCTTCGGCTCCCTTTTGTGGCGGGAGCTGCCCAGGCTCTCAGGTGCCGGCGCTCAATAGTCATCCGGCAGCGCTGTACTCTGCGCCTGTTGGAGCGAATTTGCTACTCGGCAACGATGGAGATTTTTGGGGAACCGCTTTTCGCGTTCGCGGTCAAGCCGCCATCGCCGTTCAGCCATGATCTCGCCGTGGTTGAACCGTCGGATATAATTGTCACAATCTGCGATTGCGTCTTGCATAGCCGAGATAAGTGCATAACTGTTCTGGATCGACTGGCCTTGAGCCTTGTAGATCGGTCCCGCTGGACCTTTTTCCAAAGACATCGTCGGATGAAAGCGAGGACGCGTGCTTGTAGCACCGCGGCTGAAGCTTCCGCGATGTTGTTGGTCGGCTGCCGTTCCACGGATGTACTGGAATGGCAGTGTGGCCCGCTCTGTCACTGATAGAGCGGGCTCTCGTCTTGTTCATTCAATGTGCGTTGTACCGCGAGAGAGGTGATCCGTTGCAAGTTCTTGTCAGGGACAACAACATCGACCAGGCGCTTCGAGTTCTAAAGAAGAGGCTGCAGCGCGAAGGCGTCTTTAGAGAAATGAAGCGCCGCAGATCGTTCGAAAAGCCATCGGAAAAAAGGGCTCGAGAGAAATCCGAGGCCGTGCGGCGAGCCCGCAAGCTTGCCCGCAAGCAAGCGATACGGGATGGATTGATCGCGGCCCCTCCGCGGAAACCCAAATTCCCGGCGTCCAAACCTTCGGCGCCAGGACAATCGACACGACAATCGCCACAGCAAGCAGGCGGCACACGGGAGACTTAGCCCGTACCGATCCTGCTGGAAGGATCGTGCAAGATGACGCGGCGATCTTATCGAGGCACCCGATGCCTCCAGGAACGTATCTCCGATGAGATCTGTCGTCGGCGAGCCGTGGATCGGGATGTTCGATCGAGGCACGACGATCAACGGCGACGTGCGCAGAACCTGGCCGGCACGGCCATTAACGCAATGGCAGATCATTCCGCCAGTCAGTTCGATCGGGCCGCGCGCAAGCGTGACTTGCTCGACGGCCCCGAGGAGTTTCGCGCGTTTCGCGCGGATCGCTGACAAAACGTGTGACTCGGCGGTTGGACGCAAAACTCGATGTCGTTCCGGGCAAGCGAAGCGCGATCCGGGACCCATAACCGCAAATGCCGGTTGGTTTGCAAAGCTGGAGCCACAGCTCGTTTCAACAACGGAAGGCTGTGGTTATGGGTCCCTGCTTTCGCACTAGGGCATTTACACATCTCTTCGAGGCTAGAAAACCGACTCATCATCGAGGGGTTAGCTACTAGGCGAGAGCCGGAATCGGCGGGCGCAACCCTAGTGCAGATGAGTAAGTTCTCTGCGGTTTTCGGCCAACTCTTTGAGAAGACTCCGGAAAGACTGCGGAGGATATGTATATACGCTAGTGCTTTCGCAGGGACGACAGTTGCGATGCTGCACGTCGTTTGCATCAAACCAGCGAGTAGGGCCTTTGGCGAGCACAGCGCTTTGGGCCCTTCCACCTCGCAATGACGGTGGAAAGTATCTTACCCCGCCAGCACCGCATCCGCGCCGGTCACCGCCTCGGCGCTTTCGGTCACGGTCTTTTCCAGCGACGGCGCCTGCACGGCGATGCTCTCGGCGAAGAAGCGCGCCAGCGCGACATAGCGCTGCGGCTCGGCTTCGCCGTTCGCCTTGGCGGCCAGCGCCTCGCCGGCGAGCATGCAGCCGCCGAGCGTTGCGGCGAACAGCCGCAGATAGGGCGTTGCGCCGGCCAGTGCCTCGTTCGGCGCCGAGGCGAGGCGCTCGAGCAGCCATTTGCTGGTGCGCTCCAGCGCGACGTGCGCGTCGCGCAGCTTGGCGCCCGTGGTGCCGAAGGCCGGATCGTTGGAGGTCTCGACCTGCTTGATGACGGCAGCGAGCTCGTCCAGCAGCGCCCAGACCGAGGCGCCGCCATTGGCGCCGAGCTTGCGGGTGACGAGGTCGATCGACTGGATGCCGTTGGTGCCCTCGTAGATCGAGGTGATGCGGGCGTCGCGATAATGCTGCGCGGCGCCGGTCTCCTCGATGAAGCCCATGCCGCCGTGGATCTGCACGCCGAGATAGGCGACCTCGTTGCCGATGTCGGTGGAGAAGGCCTTGGCGATCGGGGTCAGCAGCGCGCCGCGGGCCGCTGCCTCGGCGCGCACCTTGGCGTCCTTGGCGCGCACCGAAACGTCGAGCGCGACCGCGGTGGCGTAGCAGATCGTGCGCGCCGCCGCCGTCATGCTGCGCATCTGCATCAGCATGCGCTTGACGTCGGGATGCACGATGATCGGATCCATCCCGTCGCTCTTGTGGCCGATGGCCTTGCCGATAGCTTTCCCTTGCCTGCGCTCCTGCGCATAGGCCAGCGCCTGCTGATAGGCGCGGTCGGCAATGCCGACGCCTTCGAGGCCGACGCCGAGGCGGGCCTGGTTCATCATCGTGAACATGCAGCGCATGCCCTGGTTTTCCTCGCCGATCAGATAACCGATCGCGCCACCCTTATCGCCCATCGTCATGGTGCAGGTCGGCGACGCGTGCATGCCGAGCTTGTGCTCGACGCCGCTGGCATGGATGTCGTTGCGCTCGCCGAGCGAGCCGTCGGCATTGACCAGGAATTTCGGAACCAGGAATAGCGAAATTCCCTTGGTGCCCGAGGGGGCATCGGGCAATCGTGCAAGCACGAAATGCACGATGTTGTCGGTCATGTCGTGCTCGCCATAGGTGATGAAGATCTTGGTGCCCTTGATGCGATAGGTGCCGTCGGGGGCGCGTTCGGCGCGGGTGCGCAGCGCGCCGACGTCGGAGCCGGCATTGGGCTCGGTGAGCTGCATCGTGCCGGTCCACTCGCCGGTGACCAGCTTCTCAAGATAGATCTTCTTCAGCTCGGCGCTGCCATGGGCATCGAGCGCCTCGATTGCCGACAGCGTCAGCAGCGGGCAGAGGCCGAAGGCGACGTTCGACGCGCTCCAGATCTCGGTGCAGGCGGCGTTGACCGCGAGCGGCAGGCCCTGGCCGCCGAACGCCTCCGGCCCCGACACCGCGTTCCAGCCCGCGGCGGTCCAGCGCTGGTAGGCGTCGGGCCAGCCCGGCGCGGTCGTCACCTTGCCGTTGTCGAGCTTGATGCCGTGCTCGTCGCCGACACGATTCAGCGGCGCCAGCACATCGGAGGCGAACTTGCCGGCTTCTTCCAGCACCGCAGCGGTGATGTCGCCGTCGAAATCGCCGTAGTGGCCGGCCTCCACGGCGGCAGCGAGCCCCGCACCGTGATTAAGGGACAGCAGGATATCGTTGATCGGCGCACGGTAGGTCATGGCGTTACTCCCGACGAGGCGTTTGCAAATTGTCATCCCATGAAACCGGCGGCCTCTCAACAGTCCGAACGGACATCGCACGGTCTGTTTCGGCCACCGCGGCGTCGCCCTATAATAAGAGTACCGTCATCATCCTGCGGCTTTCGTGCCTTTTCGATCGCCGCCCTGTTGAAATGGCGGGACTCACCCTATAGACCGACGTGGCCTTCGATCGGCGCGTTGGGGCGTAGCCAAGCGGTAAGGCAGCGGATTTTGATTCCGCCATTCGGAGGTTCGATCCCTCCCGCCCCAGCCATTCTATCGCTTTGATTTATCAGGCGGTTTTTGATGGTTCTTGCTCTGTATTCTGAATGCCGTCCGCCGTCGCATTCTGAACATCTGTTGCCGTTTGGTTCGCCAGCATATGCGCATGGCGCTTCCGAGTCGCCGACAGCATGCGGGCCTCCGTCCGCTTGGCATACCCGGCATAGCTCTCTCGGGTGCGATGGGCCGACAGCGCGCGGCCCTGTCCCTCGGTCAGTTCCGCCTCCTCGAGTTCGGTCATCCCGCCGTGTCGGCAGGCGTCCAGGGTGAACTCCTTCGGAAGGCCGATGTCCTTCCTCATGCGCTGGACGATCTTCTGCATGCCGGAGAACGAGTAGGGCTTTGAGACGGTCTTTTCGTCCTTATCCGAACTGCGGCGCTTGGGGACGATCTCGCGCAGGATCATCGGCACGCCTCGGCGCGTCAGGTTCGCCAAGACGCCTTCGGCCTCTTCATAGAATTTGATGACCTCTCCGGATGGCAGGCGCTCCTCAAGCGGGTGATCAATCACGGCGCCAGTTTTGTGGTGCTCGATCCTGATCGTCGGCTTCGGGCCGGTCCGATAGCCCGTCCATTTGATATGACCGGCGATCACGTTTTCTGGGCGCTGCAGCCACTCGAAGCAGATCACGGCGGCGGCGCCGCACTCCGGTTCTCCGCGCTCCACGCAGCCATGAGCGAATTTGTAGACCTGCTCTCGCGTGACGGCGTGCTTCACCAGCTTGACCCTGGTTGCCATCGTGACGCCCAGCCAAGGATTCGGGATGTCGGACGGAAACTCGGCGGGGCGGATCCGGTGGACGACGCGCCATGCCTTGCGGCAGAGCACGACGAGCTTTTCAGCGGTCCGCAGGCGGTTGCCTTTCCCACCTTTCACGAACGCATCGTACAGCTTGTCCGCCCCCAGCGGCGTCACCGACTTGATCGGCCGGCCGCCGACGCGATCTCCGCGCTTGGTAAGCGTGTCGCAGATCTCGCGCATATTCCATTCGTAGTTCCGGCGCGACCGCGGCTTGACCTTTTCGAGGTAGGCGCGGCTCTGCCTGTATTCTCGGAAGAGCCAATCGATCGTGCCGATCTTGGGTGCAGCCTCACTCGATACCGGGAGACCCTTGCGCGCGTCCATCCATTCATCGAACAGGCCGTTCAGGGTTGCGGCTCGGCCGCCTTCGCCGCACGCTTTCGCGTAATCGGTGCCCAGCGGTTCGTTCGGCACCGGGCAGCCTAACTTCCGATAGCGCGTCGGGACGTTGTAATAGAAGGCCGTCTTTCCGGACGCCAATTTCTTCGGGATGACGTGGCGAGGGAGCTCCACGTTCACAAATCCGCGGCGATGTCGGTTACCTGGACCACTTCCGGCGGTAGAATTGCCGCGTCCAGATCGTCCCTGAGCCATAGCTGCCGGCGCCCTTCCTTAACCCGGGGCAAAGGATACTCTTTCCCGACGCGCTTAAGGAAGGCCTCAGCGGTCGGTTCCCCGCAATACCCAGCTGCCAGGTCCACAGGCATGCGCCTGGGCCAAGAACCAGCTGGGATTGATGCGGGGCGCTTGCTCACCGGGCGGCCGCGTTAGGCGTAGTACCTTGCCTGGCGGGCGAACGGGTCGAACGCTTCCGGCTTGGCGTCAATGATTTCGCCGTAGACATCGATCACGGTCGGTGCGAATTGCTGTCCGACGAGCCGCATGCCGGCGATATCCGAATGGGTGGCGAGCACTGCGACATCGGCCTTGATGCTGCCGACGAACTCGTCTGCGGCTCCGAATATGAAGGAGACGTTCTTCGGCTTCTGGCTCAACAGAACCTTCGCGAAGGTCCACGACCAAAGCGGGTTGGCTTCGAAGCAGTAGACCCGCTTGGCCACCCGCGCGATATGAAGGGAAAGCAGGCCGATGCCGCCGCCGATCTCCACGACGGTCTTTCCCTCGATCCGCGGCTTCAGGTGCTCGACAAGCGCTGCGGCGGTCTCATCGTCGATCACAGTCAAAACAGCAGCCGAGTTGATGTTATGGCGATCCCGGTACTCGGTCATTTCCTGCGAACCTTCAAACTGGTTGTAGATGTCAGACAGCAGCATCTGCAGCATCGGCTGGTCGACTTCCGCGGTGCGATTTCCCATCTTCATCGCAGCACCCCGACCAAAATCGCTGGCACCACGATTGAGACGATCGTGGCGAACAAGATCAGTCGCCGGGTCGCTCGCCAATGCGCAAAGCTTTCCTCCCTCGCTTCCGTGAGCGAGTGGACAAGAAGGTTCAGCTTGAGATTTACTGGATCCTGCGGCGCGGAGGACGGACGCGGCTGAGCCTGGGGCGAGGCCGCCGCGTCCGTCTGGCCGACGTCAGAAGTGGGGCGTGCTGACATCGGTATCTACCTAAGTGAAGGGTTAGCGAGCGCTGTCACAAGGCGCTTGCTCAGGGCCGCTATCTGATAGGGATTGATCTCGATCCGGTATTCGGGACGAGCAACTTCCCGTTTGGCTAGATTGCGAATGAGGTGGGCGGCTTTCTGGCAATCAAGCCGAGACGTAAGCTTGACCGAACAGCAGGCCTCGAACGTCAGGCTGCGAAGTGCGGACTCGCGCGCCGCAGTTTCGACACGAAGAGCGTAGAGGCCAGATAGTTTCTGATCCTCCAGCAAAGCGTCAGTACGGGCCTTCAGCGTTTTGAGACGTTCGATCTTTTGTTCTTTGATGCAATTGATTTCGATCCAAGCTCGCCTTTGAGCGCGAGCCTCTCTAGTCCAATCGTCAAAGTACCTGATCACCTCGCTGGCGAAGCTTGTTTCTCTGCCTTCTCGAGGAAGTACAACAAGGGGGTACGGCTTCGTTCTGTTCGCCGGAAGCTGCTTGGCCAGCTTGGCCAATCGCTTCTTCGCCGCGACAAAATCGCGATATGCGCGTTCCACGTCATCGAATACGGCCGAAGCTGAATGCTTGTGTCGCCGATCTTTCCGGATTGATCGAACCAATGCTGCCGCTCGACGGAGGTATTCAGCGCAGAACAAATCCGAGAACGACTTCTGCTTCTTTAAAGCCGATGAGGGCTCAGGGAATTTCTTCGGCCGTGCCGCTGCACTAGGCGCTTTCGCCGTGGTGGAAGTACTTAAGAAGACCGGGGGCACGAACACCGGGGTCGATTCGGAGGCATTTTGCGTGAGCATGGCGAAATCTCCGTCAGATGCTGGCGATTGGCAGGTGCGATGTCTTTTCGATCATCGCCGCGCGTTGAAAGCGGATGACGTCCTTCGCGAGTGAAAGGAGGAGCGTGGCCTGCAGTTCGTCGAGCTGGATCCCACCGGGGAAGTCCGTCCAGTCGTCTACGATGGCCTCGACAAGTCCGGCCTTAGCGCGAAGTCCGTCTAACGTGGACGGGCTCATTTCAAGGACTGCGCGAAGTGCCCGATCGGCGCGCGACCGGCAGATGTCGTCGCAGAAGGCGGCAAACTCGGAGTCGGTTGGATCAATCTTATATGGCGCCTTTCCGGCGGCCATCTGCATCGCGCATTCTATGCAGCTTTCGATTAGATCCGCGTCGGGATGATCCGGACGCTTCTTGACGTTGCGGCGCGGCGGGCGTGACTTGCCGATTTGGCCGAAATCGATAATTGCCGCCTGGTCAGTGTGTGCAGTGGTGGTTGCTCCGGTCATTGTCATAGCCCCGTTCTGATGGTCTCGATGAGCGTCGGACATCCGCAGGCGGTCGAGAAATCCGCAGGCGGTTGAGAAATCCGCAGGTGGTCGAGCGAACTCACGGGAGCGCCTTCCGAACAAAGCGGAAGGGGCGGACCTTGCGGTATTGGAGCGGGACGGTTGGATCCAGAACGGCCGGCTTCTTTCCGCAAGCGATGAAGGGCTCGCCGTTGAGCATGACGAGCTCGGGCGCGTCGCCTTTGTCGTCGAGCACGACGTGGCCCAGTGCTTCGAACCGATCATCGACGCCTAACAGATGGATAGCCTGCGAGCGCACTGTCATTGCGCCCTCCAGCCGTAGAAGTCGGCCCAGAGCGGTTCGGTCTGCTCATAGAAGTGCTGGAGCAGCGAATCGGCGCGATCGTAGGCAGCGTCGAGCTGCTTGAGCGTCCAGCCGAGATCGAACTTGGTGCTGCCGCCGACAATCGCGAGCTCGATGGCGAGGGTGCCGATCTTGCGCTGTTGATCGGGTGTCAGCCGGTCCCAGGCCGCGGCCGCGCCGAGTGCAGTGAAGCGCTCGACCTCAGCGAAGGTGGGAAGGCGGTCGTCCGGCGAAACGGCGCTACACGTTGGCGCAGTGTTGGAAGATGCGGAGGAATGAGGCTGCAAGTGGCGCTCCCGTCATGCTGAACGAGAGCTAACTTAGCGTATTCGCTAAGTCCACGCAATCAAAAACTTAGCGAAACCGCTAAATATCTTTTGGCGGCGTCTTAGCCCCGATTTTTCCAAGAGCTGGGCGGTCAGGGAAATCGGGCTGATAGATTGCCTTGTCGATCACCATGATGATCTTGGGCTTCAGGCCTATGCCTTTTCGTGCCGGCCCAGCGACGGGAGCGACGGAAAACTCGCCCGAATAGCCTCTCTGCAGATACCCGACTGAGGTTTGATTATCATCGAACATAACGACGCAAAGGCGCCCCACAGCCCATTGGACCTCTTTGGGATCATTCTCGAGTAGGGGCACGACGCGGACGACGTCTAGAGCCTGAAAAGCTGGATAAAGAGAATCGTCCTTTACCACGACCCAAATAGGAACATCCGCGCCGATCGGCGTAGGCCGATCTGCAATCGCGAGCGCTTTTCCATCCTCTTCAGGCCAGGCGAGCACTCCGTCCCTGGACAATTCCCCGGCAACGAAAACCCGCTGGGGGCGTTCCATGACTAGTAAGGCGCCTTCTTCGACCTGCAGAGCTTCGCTCAGTCGGGATAGCCAGTCCTCGGTCAAGGCCGTGTGCCCTCGCTCTAGATTCGAAATAGTGATGGCGTGGGCGCCGACCTTCTCGGCGAGCTCCTGCTGTGAAAGCTTCCTCAGCTTTCGGTATTTGGCGATGTTGTTGAGATGACTGGCCATTTAGCCGATATACTATGGATATCTGAAGGGCGTATTAGCGCCATCGCTAAAAGAGGTTGCGCATACTTAGCGGAACGGCTAAGTAACGACAATGCAGCTTTTGACCCCGAGAGAGTGGCGCCTTAGCGAACAACGCAGCTTAGCGGCCGTTGCGCGGGAAATTGGCGTGGAGGGGAAAAATCCTGCCCGCACCTATCAGCGTTGGGAGGCGGGCGAGTCTGATCCTCCGCTCAAAGTCGTTTCGGCGATCGAAAGCCTCAGCACCGGGAAAGTGACGTTCCAATCGTGGGTGTCCCTCCGGGGAAACACTAATGCACTGAAAAGCCCATCCGCCGATAATAAAGCGGGCCGTGCTTCTCGATCAGATCAGCATCCCACGCCCGATACCGCGCGATCGCTAGAGCCAGGTGAAGCTGGCGCGTCGGCGGAGCCGGCTGGCGGCGGTGTCTCTGAACCTTCATTGCAGGATCCCTCCGAGGTGCGCGCATGATCGCTGCGCCTGCGTTCCGATTTCGATCCGTTGCTGCGGTCGCCAAACTCAAGCGACGGGTCGACGTTCTCCAGTATGCGTTGCGTATGTTGCGTTAGGTGTACCCAAGCCATCCGCGGGCATCTCCTTTCGAAAGACAGGAGAACCACGGATGGCTTCGGAAAAATCCGACAAGCTTTCACGGAATAAAAAAATGGTGGGGCGTGCAGCGACTTTGGACGAGGCCGCCGATCTGCTTCGGCAGATCGCAGGCGCTCGCCACGCTGACGAGTCGATCAAGGGTGTGCTGCATCGCCTGCAGCGCAAACTGACCGGCTGGTCCGCGGGTCGCATCAGGGATCTTTGGTACCGCGATCCGCGCGTGCGTCTTCGCGCGGAAGAAGTCGAACAGTTGCGCGCTCTTGTTGAGCCGTCGCACACCACCGCAGCAGAGAATGAACTTGCCGAACTCCGAAACCGAATTGCACGGCTCGAACGACTACTGGAAGCGGCGAGCGCGCCGGTACCTCGCTGAGGCGGTGCTGCGCGTCGATCTCGCAATTAAGCGCCGAAAGGAGAGGCGGCTGCTCGCCCGACGTGGTCGACCAGAACTGCTTGAGCGTGTTGCACTCTGGATCGATCCGTCGCTTAACGATGGTCTTACGGAGCGCTAATGCAGATGAACGCTCCGGTCTCAGGACTGGCCGACCCGTTGCTCACAGCCGCGCTCGACTATGCAAGGCGCGGCTTTCCCGTGTTTCCGTGCAATCCCCACACCAAGGCGCCGCTTCCGAAGAAGGACGTTGATCCTGACACGGGAGAAGAAATTCCGAACACTGGCGGCCTTCGGAAGGCGACTACTGATCCGCGACAGATCCAGGAATGGTGGACGGCGTGGCCGAACGCCATGATCGGCGTTGCTGCCGGACAGCGCGCCGGCTTCTGGGCAATTGATCCGGACGCGCCGAAGGCGCCAGGTGATCCCGATGGCCGTCAGGAACTCGCGCATCTTCAGATCAAGCATGGCAAGCTACCACCGACGCACAGTCATCTTACGCCCGGCGGTGGGAAGCACATCCTCTTTCGTTGGCGGGCTAACCGGCCAATCGGCAATCGTGAAGGCGCTCTGAAGAAAAAGGGCATCAACGTTCGAGGAGAGGGCGGCTACCTCATTTTTCCGCCCTCGAAAGCGTCCAACGGTAAAGCCTATGAGATCGAAGAAGCGCTTGATTGCTTCAGTTTCGCTGAGGCGCCGGACTGGCTCTATGAAATGATCCTGGCGAAGCCAGAGGGTCCGAAGATATCGGAGCTGGCGATGGCGAAGGTGCGGGCTCCGGAACGTCAGCGGATCTCCAGCGGTTCGCATCGGGAAGCCTACGCTGAGGCGGCGCTTCGCGGCGAGATCGACAAGTTGCGCGGTGAATTGCGCGGCAGCCGCAATGTCGAACTCAACAATTCTGCCGTCAGTCTTGCGACGCTCGTTGCCTCTGGCGATCTCGATGAGCAGCGTGTGGTCAACGAGTTGCTCGCAGCATGCGCATCAAATGGCCTGATGCAGGACGATGGTTACGCGAGCTGCATTGCCACGATCAAGAGCGGCTTTAGCTATGGTCTCCAGCACCCACGGCAGATCGAGGATCGGCGCGAGTACCTCCACCCGCCCAGGATGGATCATGCAGGTGCGCAGGAAAGTGGCCGGTATTCAGATGGCGCGGCTCAGGTCGCGCGTAAGATCACCGCGACGCCTTATGTGCGGGTCGACCCCGCAACAATCGAGCCTCGAGATTGGCTTTATGGCACGTTGCTGATCCGAAAATTTGTTACGGCAACTGTCGCGCCGGGCGGTGTCGGCAAGTCCTCCTTGGTGACTGCTGAAACGCTCTCAATGGTGTCTGCCAAGGGCCTTTTGGGCATTGCACCGAAACGGCGTCTGAAATCATGGTTGTGGAACCTCGAAGACCCTTTGATCGAAACGCAGCGCAAAATAGAGGCTGCCGCGCTTCACTATGGTCTGAAGCCAAGCGAGACGGATGGATATCTATTCGTCAACAGCGGTCGGGACACGCCGTTGGTGATAGCGAAGGCGACGCGGAACGGCGCGTTCATCGTTGTCCCGGTCGTCGACAATCTAGTGGAAGAGTGCGTCGCGAACGGCATCGACGTGCTCACGGTCGACCCCTTTGTTTCATCACACGAGGTCCCCGAAAACGATAACACGTCTCAAGACATGATCGTCAAGGAGTGGGGTCGCGTTGCCGATCGAGCAAATATCGCGGTGCACCTCGTCGACCATACCCACAAAATGCGCGGTGTTGAGGTAACGACCGATGCCGCTCGCGGTGCCAAAGCAAAAACAGATGCTTGCCGAGTCGTCCGAACCGTTAATCGCATGACAGAGGAAGAGGCCGCCAAGGCCGGCGTCGACAATTATCGGGTCTATTTTCGTACTTATAACGACAAAGCCAATCTGGCGCCTCCAGTAGAAAATTCGGACTGGTTCAAATTGGAGAGCGTTGACTTGGGGAACGCGCCCAGCGGCCTTCAGTACGGCGACAGCGTCGGTGTCGTGGTTCCTTGGCAGTGGCCGGATCACATGGAAGGCGTCACTGGCTCCCTCGTCGATCAGGTTTTCGATAAGATCAAAAGCGGCAAGTGGCGGCAAGACAGCCAATCACCTCAGTGGGTCGGGCACGCTGTTGCGCAAGTCATGGGGCTGGATCTCGAAAAGAATTCTCACCGCGCACAGGTCGTCAGCCTCTTGAAGACTTGGAAGGCCGCCGGCTCGATCGTCGTAGTCGACGGCAAAGACGACAAGCGCGTGACGCGAAAGTTCGTGGAAGTGGCAGAGGAGCAGCAATGATCATGCCCCACTTGCAACACCTGCAACGCCCCACCTTTGCAGGTGGAGCAATCTTGCCTCACCACCTGCTGAGCGGGGTGGAGCAGGGTGTTGCACCAGTCGAAATTCACCTGCCTCACCACCACCCCCTATTGGGGGGTGGGGGTGGTGAGGCATTGCGGGCG